>JANMWG010000340.1:0-2264 GCA_031393885.1 Betaproteobacteria bacterium
ATCGTAAGGCGAGCCAGCAAGCAAAAATGCGGGAGCACCGGCCCGGCTGCAGGCGCAAGGTGCTCAAAACACCGCGCGACCTGGCGGACGCAGGCGCAGGCGCAGGTCGGCGCCGACGCGTTCGACATCGACGAACTCGAAATCCAGGCTCTCGGCCAGCGACGCCAGCGGGCCAATGGCGGCGATGCCACGCCCTGGGCCGAGCAGGCGCGGCGCCAGGTAGATCAGCAACTCATCGACCAGGCCCTCGCGCAGCAACGAGCCGTTGAGCTTTTCACCGGCCTCGACATGCAGCTCGTTGATCTCGCGGCGGGCCAGATCGAGCAGCATCGCGGCAAGGTCGGTCTTGCCCTGGGCGTTGGCCGGCAGGCGCACGATTTCGACATGCGGCGCAGCGAGGGCTGAAATTCGAGGCGCGTCGTCGCTCGCGGTGTAGATCAGCGCGTTGCCTGGGGGCTGCAACAGGCGGGCCGACGCAGCCATCTCGAGCTTCGAATCGACCACCACGCGCAGCGGCTGATTGACCGTCGGCACCAACCGCACATCGAGGCGCGGATCGTCATCGCGCACGGTGCCGATGCCCGTGAGCACAGCCCCCGCGCGTTTGCGCCAGGCATGGCCATCGGCCCGTGCCGCCTCGCCGGTGATCCATTGGCTGGCGCCGCTGTCGAGCGCGGTACGGCCATCGAGCGAGGCCGCCACCTTCATCCGCACCCAGGGCCGGCCGCGGATCATGCGGGAGAAGAAGCCGATGTTGAGTTCGCGTGAGGCATTGCCCCATTCACCGCCGACGATTTCGACTTCGATGCCGGCGGCGCGCAGTCGTGCAATACCGCGGCCCGCCACCAAAAGGTTGGGATCCTCGATGGCGACCACGACCTTGGCGATGCCGGCCTCGATCAATGCGTCGCAGCACGGCGGCGTGCGGCCATGGTGCGAGCAGGGTTCGAGGGTGACGTAGGCGGTGGCGCCGCGGGTGTCGTGGCCGGCTTCGCGCGCGGCACGCAGGGCCATCACTTCGGCGTGGGGGCCGCCGGCCTGCTGGGTGCTGCCAGCGCCAATGGCCGTGGCGCAATAACCGCCCTGTGCAATGACGCAACCGACGCGGGGGTTGGGGTCGCTCTGGCCCACGGCCGCGGCAGCAAGGGCCGATGCCTCGTTGAGCGCCCACATCAGGGCGCCGACGCGCATCGTGCCGTAACCCGGTGTCACTGAAACATCGGCACGGGGTCGGTCGCGGGCAGGAATTCGATGAATACCTTATTGCTGCCACCGCAGGAAGCGTTCGTGCATTTAAACGATAGCTCCGCCGCCGAATCAGCGCCACTCGTCACGGTCTGGTGGGTCACGGTGCTCGTGTTGATGAAATCGCCGTTGACCGGGTCCGAGGCCACGTCGGTGGGGCAGATTCTGTCGCCCTTGATGACCACGTAGTTCTGGTTGTCGATGGTGCCCGAGCCGTCGGTGGAGGCATTGACTCGCCGGTAGTAACGCGGATGCTCGTGGTTGGAAATCTTGCCGTCGGCAATGTAGTCGCCCGAGAACCGGCAGACCTTGTAGGTCGAACTCGTCGTGCCGAACAACCAGGTGCCATCGGTAACCAGCTTGGCTTCGCCCCACCAGGATCCGAGATCGGCGCCGGTGAGCGAGGCATCGGGCGTCACGACGCAGGTGTAGGCGATGAACCTCGAAAGGGTCGAGTTGTATCCGGATACCGAGACGCTCTGCTCGACGGTGAGCCGCTGGATCAGGGCCGCCGTGCCCCCCGTTGTGCTGGCGCCGTTGGTGCCTTCCTGGACGAAAGTGAAAGTCGTGCTGCTCGGCACCGTGTCGATAAAGAACGAGCCGATGAACGTGAAATTGCTCGTGCCCGAGATCGAAATGCGCTGGCCCACGGCGTAGCCGTGATTGCCGGACGTGGTCACGGTGACGATGCTCCCCGTGCGTGCGGCGCTCACGATGCTGACCGGTGACTGGTTGCTGGCGCTGATGACCTTCTGGCTCTGCGCGTAGCAGAGAGGAGGCGAGGACGTGGACGGCCCCTTGCCCGTGGCGCTCGAATCGATCGTCACCGGCCCCGCGGTCGACAGCAGCAGCGGGATGTCGCTCGCGTCCGCGATCTCGTCCTTGGTCGGCTGGGAGTTCGAGAGATTGAAACGCACAAAGCCGCTGAGCAGGAAGGCATTGGCGCCGCTGCATGTGAGGACGCCGGACCCCGTCAAGGTGCTCAGGTCGAGGCCCTCGGTCAACGTGATGATGCGCTT
>JANMWG010000341.1:0-2380 GCA_031393885.1 Betaproteobacteria bacterium
GGGCCAGCGCTACACGCGATCCACCCATCGCGATCAGGGCGGCAACGCCATTGCCGAGCATTGGCTGGTGCACGGCGCAGGCCACGCCTGGTCGGGCGGTGACCCCGCAGGTTCGTTCACCGATGCCGACGGACCCGACGCCACGCGGGAGATGCTGCGGTTCTTTTTCGAGCATCCGGCCGGGGCGTCGCACCGACAGTCGAATCTCACGCTGTGAGGCCATGGCGTGTCGCGATCTCGATGAGCTTGTCGACATTCGGTTGATCCGGCGCGATTTCCTGGTGGATCTCGGCAAACATGCTAGACGCACCCGCTCGGGAGGTGATCGAGAGCATCGCGCCACCCTCCTTGCGCCATCGGAACCAATGCCTGGACCCCGCGGGAACATGCACCAGCGTTCCAGGGGTGGCGGTCAATGTTTCACCGTCGCCGAGACTGAAGTCGACCGCGCCCCTGGTCACGAAGAATGATTCGTCCCACGGGTGGCTGTGAGGCACCGGACCGCCGCCGTCGGGTCCTTTCTGCAGAAAGATCTCGTAGCCGATGGTGTTCGATGGCGCGATGGAACGCTTCGGGCTTTGCGCCCTGGAGCCGCCGATACCGCTCGAGCCAGCCCGGTTTTCCTGGGTCTGGAGCTTCCGCCTGGCCAACGACCCAGGCAGTCGCTGGCTGCGTGGCGTGGTCATGAATGCCTTTTGCGGACATCCAGAAGGCGGTGGCGGCCAACACGTCCAGTCTCGAGCGGATCAAGGTACGCTCGCGGACGCGATAGTGCCGTGGCAGCGGGAACGAAAGTTCTACCAACGCCCGGCAAGCTCGCTCGCACAATTCCGATGTTGAATCAACGGGACCAGAAACATGGGCATCGCAGTCGTCACCGGCGCCAACCGCGGCATCGGGCTTGAACTGGTACGCCAGCTCAGCGAGCAGGGGGTACCAGTCGTCGCTGTCTGTCGCCATCGCTCGCCAGGGCTCGACGCGCTCGGCGTGCGGGTCGAAAGCGGGATCGAACTCACCGCGCCTGACGCCGGCGTGCGCCTGGCCGCACGATTCGCCAGCGACGAGATCGACCTGCTGATCCACAACGCTGGCGCCTACCTGCAGGACTCGCTCCAGGAAATGGATCCCGCCAACTTGCGCGCACAGTTCGAACTCAACGCCTTGGCGCCGGTATTGATCACCCAGGCGCTGGTGTCACGCCTGGTGCCCGGTGCCAAGGTTGCACTCGTCACCAGCCGCATGGGCTCGATGAGCGACAACACCTCCGGCGGGCACTATGGATACCGCATGAGCAAGGCCGCACTGAATGCGGCCGGGGTTTCGCTGGCGTGCGATCTCGCACCGAGGCGTGTTGCCGTCGTCATCCTGCATCCCGGTGCGGTGCGCACGGACATGACAGGAGGCCAGGGTTTGCTGGAGCCGGCGGAATCGGTGCGCGGCCTTCTTCAGCGGATCGATGAACTGCGGCTCGAGACCACCGGCCGCTTTCTTCACCAGAACGGCGACGTATTGCCCTGGTGAGTGCGGCCCCGGGCCGCATGTCCGGTCACGGACCCATCGGTCGACGCGTCATCCCGGGAACGGGTCTTCCGCTCGCTTCCTGCCAGCCAGGTTCTGCAATCCTTACCTACACGGCGCGGCGCGGCGCGGCCGCCAGGTCACGCCGCAATTCTCGAGAATGCTCGCGGAAGTCGACCTCGAGCGTGTAGCGCGCCGAATTCACGTAGCGGGTCTGCAGCACGTGGCGGTGTTTCGCGATCTCGGCCCGCATGGCGGCGGGATCGGGCAGCTTCACGTCGCCGGCGAGCACGGCCGCCATCCAGCGGCCCTGGATCTCGACCAGCGGAATCGTCGGCCCGATCGGCTGCACCAGGCCCATAAAGTACAGGCCGGGCCGGTCGACGCAGACCATCCGGCGATATAGCGACACCTCGTTGTCCTTCACCTCGAACACATCCGGGCTGATGAACGGGAAAATCGTCCGGTAGCCGGTGGCATGGATGATCGTGTCGACCGGCGTGCTCGAGCCGTCGTCGAACAGTACTTCCTTGCCGCGCAGTTCCTTCACGTTCGGCTTGATGCGGATCCAGCCATGGCCGACATACGGCAGCAGGTCCTGGCTGACGCAGGCGTGCTCGCGCCAGATCGGGTTCGCGGGTTTCGGAACGCCGAGGCGCTCCTGGTTGCCCACCGCGAGGTAGATCAACCGCCCCATGATCCTGCGCGTCCATGGGGTCGGGAGCTTGAAGGTGCGCGAGATGAATGCGCCCCAGCGGTCGGTCGGGATACCCATGATGTACTTCGGCATCACCCAGGCGCCGCGTCGGGTCGACAGCAGCACGCTCTTCGCCTGGCGTGCCAGATCCACCGCGATGTCGAC
>JANMWG010000346.1:0-25620 GCA_031393885.1 Betaproteobacteria bacterium
ACACCGCCGGCTTCCCACGGGGTGACGTGGTCGCGGTAGCGGGTTTCCCAGAAGCCGGGAAGCGAGGAGTCTTGCGCCATCTACGGGTCAGGTCGGTGGGTCGCCGGGGGTTTCCTGCACGGGCTTCTCTTCAGGCACCAGCAACGCCACCGTATCGGCGCGCGACCAGTACTTGAGTTTAAGCACCTGCTGCTGGAAGAACAGGTCTTCGGGTCGCCCGGCCTGGGCGCGCAGGCAGACGAAGGCAATCAGGCTGGCGAGGTCACCCAGGCGCAGGGCGTCGGCGGTGAGGTCGGGCTCGCTCGCCATCGCCACATCGCAATCGGCGGCGGGTGGGCCCTGGGTTCCGTCCGGCGGAACGTCGAGCGCTACCGCCCGCAGGTCGGCGCGCGTGCTGTCGGCGGTCTGGTCGCCGCGCAACGGCAGGTAGGCAAAGCGCAGCAGGCATGGAATCCGGTTGAACACCCCGACCGAATCGTCGACCAGCGCGCGCGCACCGGCGTCGTCGAGCTGGCGCAGGCCGGCCCGCTCGCGACCGGCCGCATCGAACAGCGCCGGGCCGTCGATGCGCCACGCGGCGGGGATGCGGTACTTCTCGCGCAGGAGCCGCAACCACGGCCGCGCACGAGGCATGTCGGTGTAGTGCGCCGAGACCAAGCAGAGCACGACCTGGCGGTCGAGTTCGAGTTCGGTGCCGACGGTGAGGAAGCGCCGCGGGGGCACGGAGAGTTGCGGATTCATGGAGCGTGGTTGTCCTCGGGTCGGTTTTGCCACCGGAAATACAGCGCCATCGCCAGCGCCACCAGCGAGCTGCTTGCGATGAGGTAAGTGAGCAGCCATGCCATGGGATAGCCGGTACGCAGACCGAAGAGCAGGGCAACCGGGAAGATTGCTCCCACCAGGATCAGCAGGCGGTGTACCTCGACGCTCGAGCCGGCCGGCCAACGTGCGGCCAGCCACGTACCGAGCACGCCCGACAGCCAGCCGCCGGCGGCGCCGGCGGCGACATCGATCGGCCAATGCACCCCGACCATGATGCGCGAAAGCCCGACCGCCACGGCAAGCGAGAGCGCGATCGCGCGCAGCCACGGGTTCGCGAAATGGACCCAGATCAGGCTCGCCGCGAGGAAGATCGTGGTGGTGTGTCCGGACGGAAACGACTGGGTCGTGTAGGGCGGACCGAGAACGGTGATCGAGCCGAGCGGTATGACCGCCGGCGGCCGCAGGAGCGCCACCTGCGGCTTCAGCCCATGTACGAACAACGTCGCCAGCACGGCGCTAACTGCCAAGGCGCGAGCCAGTTGCGGTCGCTGCACCGCCAGTGGCAGCAGCAGCGAGATCGCGACGGCCGTGTCTCCGAGCACCGTCAGGTAAGGCCAGGGCCAACCTTCGGTTGCCATGGTCCAGCGATTCAGCGCCAGAAAGGCTGCGCGGTTGCTGCCCGTCGCCAGCAGCGCGACGAGGATGGCCACCGCAACCAGCGGCACCCCCCAGATCACGGCGGGATGCGGAGCCGGCGTGCGTGTCATTTCGCTGCCTCGTGCAGGCGCACCAAGGCAATGCCGTTGCGGCTGAACAGCACATCGTAGTCGTTGCGGTCGCGCAGTTTCTTGAGGCGCGTGAGTGCGATCTCGCCCGGGCGCGGATCGCGCCGCGCGACCTGCCGGCCCGAGTAGACGATGAAGCTCGGTGTGTTCAGGCCCCACATCACGACATCGTAGCCGCGCTCGCGCGCGAGCAGCGCGGCGTCCCGGATCGGCGACTGCTGGACCTCGCCGGCGGCCGGCAATATGAACAGCGCCAGCGCGGCGGCGTTGATGAGGCCGGTGATGGCGAGCTTGACCGGGATAGTGGTCTGCCGCTCGACCATCAGCGTCACGACCACGATCACCGCCAGCGCCGAGAAGACGTAGTAGGCGACGCCGAAGTATTCGCGCACGTTGGCGAGCGCCTCGCGGTAATACGGGTCGGGCACCGCCGGCGCCCATTGCTCGACCACCCACGGCAGCGCCATCAGGGCGAGAAACAGGAGCAGTGCGGGCAGCAGCGCGAGCGCCGGCGAGCGCAGCGTGCCCACGCGGGCGGCCATCACCACGAACAGCCCGGTGTAGCCGTAGAACGCGTAATGCGGCAGCTTGGTGCCCGAGAGCGAGAAGAACACGAACACGAACCCGAACCAGATCAGACAGAAACGGGTGAGGTCGTCGTTCCAGAGTTCACGCGGGCGCCGCAGCAGGTTGAGCAGCGGCGTGGTGAACGGCAGGGTGGCAACGAACAGCCACGGCACGTAGAAGAACACGCTGCCGTTGAAGCCGTGCATCGGCGAGCTGAAGCGCTCGACGTTGTGCTTCATCAGGAAACCCTGGATGAAGGCATCGCCCTCCTTGAGGTATTGCGCGATGTACCAGGGCGCCGCGATCGCGAGCATCAGGACGATGCCGGTCGGGTTGAGCATCGCGCGCTGCCAAGCGCGCAGGTCGCGGATCGACAGGCAATACAGAAAGGTCACGGCCGCTGGCACCACCACGGCGACCGGCCCCTTGGCCAGCAGGCCGAAGCCGATGGCGATGAAGGTCGCCTGCAGCCAGACGGTGCGCCGCTCGCGCAGATAGAGGAAGGCGCTGGCGAGCGCGGCCACGATCAGCATGTTGAGCAGGGCGTCGGCGATCGCGGCGCGGCCGATCACGGTGATGCCGGCGGCGGTGGCGGTGAAGATCGCCGCCATGAAGGCGGTGCGGGTGTCGCGCACCCGCTTCACGAACAGATAGACGAACGCGACCCAGGTGGTGGCGCACAACGCCGAAGGCAGCCGGAACGCGAATTCGTTGACGCCAAGCGCCAGCACCGACACCGCCTGCAGCCAGTAGATGAGCACCGGCTTGTCGTAGCGCGGCTCGCCGTTGAGAAAGGTCGAGATGTAGTCGCCGCGCAGCAGCATCTCGCGCGTGGCCTCGGTGAACGCGCCTTCGTCGAGGTCGAACAGGGGCACGCTGCCGAGCCCGACGAAGAAGCTCATCAGCACCGCGAACGCCAGTAGCAGCAGCAGGGCGCCGCTCGCGGGTGCGGCGTTCGCCTCGTTCGCGGCGGCGAACGTCGGCCCGGCGACGCGGTCTGGCCATTTCATGAGCGCAAAGCCGGGCGCACCTTCATGAACGCAAGGCGGGACGCACGAGGAACAGCGGCGCCGCGAGCATGCCCAGCAGGACGCCGACCAGGCCGAACAGCACGCTGGTGGCGGCGGCGACACCGGCCGGGACGCCGGCCAGGCCGAGCACGGTAACGGCGGCGATTTCGCGGGTGCCGAAACCGGCGACCCCGAGCGGCAGCGCCGCCATGACGAAGATCGGCGCCGAGGCTGCGAGCATGACGACGAAGGGCAACTCGAGGCCGAGGGATCGGGCGCAGACGGCGAGCTCGGCGGCGTACAGCAGTTGCACAACGACCGACATGCCCGCCGATTTCGCAACGCGCCGCTTGATACGGGTGCGCGGGTCCTGCCAGCGCTCCCAGAGCGCGGCAATGCGGGCTGCGGTCGCGGTCGGCAGCGCCCGCAGCCAGGCGAGCGGCCAGGGCACGAACGGCAATGCGACGATCGCGAACAACAGCGCGCCATAGGCCGTGAGCACGTCGCGGCGCGGTACCACGCCTGCCGCTTCGACACCGGTCGTCACGACGATGCCGGCGCCTGCGAAGGACAGCACCGCCAGAGTCCAGAGACCGCTCAAGCGATCGAGCGCCACCGACGCCATCGAATCGACCAGGGGATTGCCGCGGCGCGACAGCTCGTAACTGCGCAGCAGGTCGCCGGATACGGTGGCGCCGGGCAGCAAGGTGTTGCTGGTCATGGCGCGGCCATACATCGGGATGAGGCTGCGGGCCGGCGCGTCGAGCCCGAGCGCGCGGGCGATGTAGGCCCAACGCATCGCCGAGCACAGGCCGCCCCCCAGGCCCAGGAGCAGGGCCAGTCCGAACAGGCGGCGATCGGCATTGACCAGGCTGACGGCGATCTTCTGAGGGCCGATGTACCACGCCATCGCGGCGAGCAGCGCGAATCCGCCACCGACGCGCAGGGCGATGGCTAGGGGTTTTGGCAAGTCAGCGCGCCAAGGTTGATAGCCAAGCGAAAGGCTTTCGGCAAGCGCAGGGGCGGCGCAGCGCAGGGGGCGTCATTCTGGACGGGGCTGGCTGCGGGTCATGTATTGCGGGCGTCCCTGGGGCTCGTGATAGATGCGCGTGAGCAACTCGCCGATCACGCCGGTGGCCACGAGCTGCACGCCGATCAGCACCAGCATCACGCCGAGCAGCAGCAACGGACGAGCGCCGATGGCATGGCCGAAGACCAGCTTGTCGACGGTGAGCCAGGCGAGGATGAGCCCGCCAACCGCGCCCATGCTCAGGCCGACGCCACCGAAGGCATGGATCGGCCGATGCAGGAAGCGCAGCAGGAACTTGATCCACAACAGGTCGAGCAGCACGCGGAAGGTGCGGTCGATGCCGTACTTCGAGGTGCCGCGCAAGCGCGCCGCATGGTTGACCGGCATCTCGATGATGCGCGCACCGACCTCGGCCGCCAGCGCCGGAATGAAGCGGTGCAATTCGCCGTAGAGCCGCAGGTCGTGGATGATGCGGGCGCGATACACCTTCAGCGCGCAGCCGTAGTCGTGCAGCGCCACGCCGGTGACGCGCGAGATCAGGCCGTTGGCGATGCGCGACGGCAGCTTGCGCGAGAGCGTGGCATCCTGCCGGTCTTTGCGCCAACCCGAGATGACGTCGATGTCGGGATTGGCCTCGAGGTGCGCGAGCAGACGGGGGACATCGGCGGGGTCGTTCTGCAGATCGCCGTCGAGGGTGGCGATGAACTCGCCGGTGGCGATGTCGAAGCCCGCCTGCAAGGCGGTGGACTGGCCGTAGTTGCGGATGAGGTAGACCGGCCGCAGCCACGGCCGCTCGGCCGCGAGCTTCTCGAGCATGCGGGCGCTGCCGTCGCGCGAACCGTCGTCGACGCAGATCAGCTCGAACGAAAGGTCGGCCGATGCGAGCGCATCGTGCACGCGGGTCACGAGGTCGAGCAGGTTGTCGGCCTCGTTGTAGACCGGGATCACCACCGACACCCGCGGGCTGGCATTCGCCGTGCTGCCGCTGTTCAGCGCCGCCAGTCGGGGTTCGTCCAGCAGGGGTTCGTCCAGCACCGCGTTCATCTAGGCGTTCTCTCCACCTTCGGGGCCATAGAACACCACCCATACCGAAAAGCCGGCCGAGAACGATTCGAAGCGATGGGTGACGCCTGCCGGCACGAACAACGCGTCGCCGGTGGCGAAATCGTGGCGGGTGTCGCCGTTGACGAATACCCCGCTGCCGCTTGCGACGACGTAGATCTCGTCGCGAGTGTGCGGCTTCTGCGCATCGTGGTGATCGGGGGCATACATCCGTAGCGCCATCGATCCGTGTTCGAACACGAGCGAGGACAAGGCGCCGGCGGGCGGGCGCAGTTGCTTCGCCGCCGCCAGCGGTACGTGGCGACCGTGCGAAGAATCAGTGTGGTTTTTTTCCGTCATGAAATCATAGGGTAGCTGAAGGGCGGGAGGCTGTCGATTCGATATCGGGTTGGGGTCAGGCCTGCATAACTGGCTATTGCGCCTTTGCCGTGCCACGATCTCGCCATGGCTCGCAAACCTCGCCTCCACGTCCCCGGTGCGCTTTACCACGTCATCCTGCGTGGCAACGCCGCCATGACTGGCCGGAATGCCTCGATGCTTTGCCATGGGCTGGCCGCGTTCAACGCAAAAGCAGGGCGGGAATCGGGGGCGAGGATTTGGATCGATAATTCCTATAATGCAGTTATGCAAGCCTGACCCCAGCTTTCTTCGGGGCTTGCGCCAGTTGGGCCCCGGCCTGATCACGGGCGCGGCCGACGACGACCCCAGCGGCATCGCCACCTATTCGCAGGCGGGTGCCATGTTCGGCTTCTCGATGCTGTGGACGGTGGTGTTCACGCTGCCGTTGATGGTGGCGATCCAGATCATCAGTGCGCGCATCGGCTATGTGACCCGGCGCGGGCTGGCCGCCAACATCAAGCAGCGGTTCCCGCGCTGGGTGCTGTTCGGCGTGGTCGGTTTGCTGCTCGGGGCCAACACGCTCAACGTCGCGGCCGACATCGCTGCCATGGCCGAAGCGCTGCGGCTTCTGGTCGGTGGCGTCGCCCATGTGTATGCCGTTGCGTTCGGGCTCGCGTGCCTGCTGCTGCAGGTATTGCTGCCTTATCGCTCCTACGTGCGATGGCTCAAGTGGCTCACGCTGGTGCTGCTGTCCTATGTGGCGGTCGTGTTCACCGTGCATGTCGACTGGGCGCAGATGACGAAGGAACTTCTGCACCCGCGCCTTGGGGGTGGCCACGACATGTTGCTGATGGTGGTGGCCTTGTTCGGCACCACCATCAGTCCGTACCTGTTCTTCTGGCAGGCGGCGCAGGAGGTGGAAGATACGGATGCTCCCGGCGGCGCGGCACCGACCAGGCGCGAGATGCGCCGAAGCCTGCGGCGCATCCGGATCGACACGATCGTCGGCATGACGTTTTCGAATCTGATCGCGTTTTTCATCATCCTGAGCACCGCGGCGACCCTGCACGCGGCCGGTGTGACCGACATCCAGACCTCGGCGCAGGCGGCCGAGGCGTTGCGGCCGCTGGCGGGCGAGTTCACCTTTCTGCTGTTCAGCGTCGGCATCATCGGCACCGGCATGCTGGCGGTACCGGTACTGGCCGGTTCCGCCGCCTATGCGGTGGCCGAGGCAGCCGGATGGCAGGGCAGCTTGAGCCTGCGGCTGGATCGAGGCGAAGGTCGCGGCTTCTATGGCGTGATCGCGGCCGCCACGATCGGTGGCGTGATCCTCTGCTTCACGCCGACCGACCCGGTGAAGGATTTGTTCTGGTCGGCCGTGCTGAACGGTGTGATCGCGGTGCCGATCATGGCGGTGACGATGCTGCTGGCCAGCCGGCGCGACACGATGGGCGAGCATGTGATCGGCCGACCGCTGCGGTGGTTGGGCTGGGCCGCCACGGCAGCGATGGGTGCGACGGTGGCGGCGATGGTGGTGACGCTGTGAGCACGTTGGAGGGTCAGGCCTGCATAACTGGCTATTGCGTCTTTGCCGTGTCGCCCCGCCGCCATGGCTCGCAAACCCCGCGTGCATATCCTTGGGGGGCGCCCGCCCATGTCCGCGCGGCGCTGGCGTGACTCGGCGTCTGGAGCGGTGCCGCTACTCTGATGGAGATCGCCGCCATGACTGGCCGGGATGCCTCGACGCTCAGCAACGGAATGGCGGCTCTTGCCGCGGAGGCGGAGCGACACCCGGGGACCAAGGCTTGGCTGGAGAAGCATTCTTAATGCAGCTATGCAGGCCTGACCCCAAGATCGACCCCAAGATAATCAGGGTTTGTTGATCACTCTGGCCGGCTTGTGCGCCAGCGCCGGCCGCAGCAGCGCCCAGAAGCGCTGCACCGCTTCATGCACGCGCCACACTTCGTGCGACAGGATCCGGACGCAGATCAGGCTGTCGAGCCTGGTGAACGCGGCGCGGGCCTCGTCGTCGGCTTCGCACGCATCGGCCAGCTCATCGTCCAGCGATGCCGGCAGGTCGGTGCCGTACGCCAGCACCGTTCCGACCACCGGGTAGCCACCCCACAATTCGCGCAGATCGGTCACCGCCTGCGGCGTCACCGCGGCCAGTCGATCCATCCACACCAGGCGGCCGTCGATCCGGACCGACATCTCGGATCGCATGGAGCGGAACAGGAAGGCCTCGCCTTCCCTGAACCCGATGCGACCTGCCGTCAGTACGTCGGAGATGAAGAAACGCGAGTCGCCCCTGGCGTCGTAACGGGCGATCCGGACCGAGTCGCTGTCGCGATACGGAATGATCTCGTCGGGAAAGTATTCGAACAGCGCGCGCGGTCCGATGTCGACCGCGATGCGATCGGTGCAGTTGCCGCCGTTCTCGCACTTGTAGAACTTGCTGGCGCCCGTGGTCGTCAGCAGGCAGCGGGTGTCGGCCTCGGTCCGCACCTCGAGAATGCTCGAGTCGCCCTCGATGAATCCACCGCCGGAATTGTGCAGCAGCAGGAACGGCTGGTCGTCGCCGTCCTGGTAGTGCACGCCCGACCACTGATAGGGGATGCGTCGCACGACCGGATTCATCACGGTGCGGGCGCCTTCCCGGGTCACCTTGACGCCGAGCAGGGCCTGCTTGCCGATCACCCATGACGGGTCCGGTACGGAGAACCCGTCGTGCGTTCTCAGGCCGCCTTCGCGTCCGAGAACAAAACCTGGCTCTCGATCCATTGATACACCTCGTCTAATCCCTGATCGTTGCGGACACTGGTGAAGAGAAACGGCCGTTCGCCGCGCATGCGGCGGGAATCGCGGTCCATCACCTCGAGCGACGCGCCCACCATCGCGGCAAGATCGATCTTGTTGATCACCATCAGGTCCGACTTGGTGATGCCGGGCCCGCCCTTGCGCGGAATCTTGTCGCCGCCGGAGACGTCGATGACGTAGATGTGCGCGTCGACCAGATCGGGGCTGAACGTGGCCGCGAGGTTGTCGCCGCCGCTCTCGATCAACAGCAGGTCGAGGTCGGGGTGGCGGCGGCAGAGTTCGTTGACGGCGTGCAGGTTCATGGAGACGTCTTCGCGAATGGCCGTATGCGGGCATCCGCCGGTCTCAACCCCCATGATCCGGTCCGGTGGCAGCGACTGCGCGCGGATCAGGAACTCGGCGTCTTCCTTGGTGAAGATGTCGTTGGTGATGGCCGCCACCGAATAGCGCCCCGAGAACTGGCGGCACAGCTTGTCGGTGAGGGCGGTCTTGCCGGAGCCCACCGGGCCTCCGATACCGAGTCGAACGGGTTTTCGCATTGGGATTCTCCGGTTCAGGAAATGCACAGTCGGGTGTAGAGGCGCTCATGCGCCATGGACGCGAGATCGAGCGCAGGGGTCGTCGTCGCCAGTTCATCGATGCCCGTTGCGAGGCTCGTCTCGCAGCAGTCTTCGATGACGCCGACGGCGTCGGTGATGATCCTCTGGGTCGCGATCTGTCCCAGGGGAATGAGCCGGGCGGCGACACTGACCAGGCTGCTGAAGCTGCCGTGCAGAAAGGCGAGGACGGCGCTATGACGGGAAGCGCCGGCATCGGTTGCCGCGACGCCGAAGGCGGTTGCGAACTGCCCCATGCACGTCCCGGCCGCGACTGCCTCCCGGTAGCGGCCGAGTTGCGTGCCGTGGAAGGCATCGAAGGCGGCGATGATGAATGCGGATCCGGTCGAGAGACTCGCCTGTCTGGTTTCCCGGGTGATCCGGATGGCATACAGGGTCTCGTCGATCGCGGCGAGAACCGGGATCGGATCGGCCTCGCCATTGGCGGCGTCCCAGGCCAGGGCGCAGGCAGCACCATCGGCCGTCGCAACGCCGTAGCGAAGCCATCGATGCAGTTCGCGCTGGAGCGAGTCGGCGTTCGTGATCTGTTCTTCGGCGATCAATTGCTCGAACCCATAGGAATGGCTGAACGCCCCGGTGGGAAACGAGGACGTGGCCACCTGCAGGAAGTAAAGCAGGCCGGCCCCCTCGGGAGGTGGCGACCGAAGGAAGCCTGGGGGGGATGTCATGTCAGTGCTGGTGTGGGGTCTGGTCGGAGCCATGGCTGTGAAAGTGCCCCTGAACGTACTTGGTCGATGTCTGGTCGTGGCCGGTATAGGCGCCGTAGCGCGCGCCCGTGAAGCTGCGGGTGATGCGCGAGAAGGGCACGCCCAGCGACGCCAGCACCTGCTCGGTGCTGTGTTCATACGGCGTCAGCAGGCACTCGTCCTGAAACCGGACATCGCGGTGCAGGTTGCCGAGCTGGTAGCCGACGACACCCCATTCGCGCGCCGTGCGTGGCGTGACTTCCAGCAGGTCTTCTGGTGCCGCGTGCACCACGACCGCAACGCCGTTGTCGAGGGAAAGAACGTCGCCATCGTCGAGGTGGGATCCTCTGGGTAGCGAGACGATCACCTCGACACCGGCGGCCGTGCGCTCCCGGAAATGCGGACGTGCCCGCTGGTCGGCGGTGAGCTCCAGCGGGTCCACCGACTGCACGGCATCCCCGAGACTCGAGAGTTTTCCGATTGGCTTGTCGATCAGCATTGCGTGCCCTCCCTATCGCAGGTAGTAGAGCTGCGTGAGCGGCAGCGTCTTGGCGGGCTTCACGGTGATGCGCTGGCCCTCCATGTAGACGTTGTACGTTTCCGGATCGATGTCGATCTTGGGCAGCAGGTTGTTGAGCACCATGTCGCGCTTCGAGATGGTTCTGCAGCGCTTGACTGCCAACAGGGGCTGGCATTCGATCTTGTTGGCGAGGCCGGCATCGATCGCCGCCTGGGTCACGAACGAGAAAGCGGTGCGGCGCGGGTTTCGACCGTGATGCCCGTACTGCGGGCGGTACTTGATCGGCTCGCAGGTCATCAGCGACGCCGACGGCGAACCCATCGCCGCCCAGCTGATGAATCCGCCCTTGAGGATCAGCTCCGGTTTGGCCACGAACATGTCCGGCCGCCACACCACCAGATCCGCCACTTTTCCGGCACCGATCGAACCGACGTAGCTGTCCACGCCGAAGCAGATGGCCGGATTGATGGTCACCTTGGCCAGGTACCGCATGATCCGCAGGTTGTCATTGCCTTTTTCCTCGGGCAGCCGACCGAAGCGGATCTTGTTCACGGCCGCGAGCTGAAACGCCCGCTGCGCGCTTTCGGCTGCCCGGCCCACGCCCTGACTGTCCGAGCCGATCATGCTGATGGCTCCCACGTCGTGGAGGACGTCTTCCGCCCGCATGGTCTCGGCCCGGGCCCGGCCCTGGATGAAGGCCATGTCGGTCGGCACCGACTTGTTGAGGTTGTGGCAGGTGATCAACATGTCGATCTCTTCATCGTACGTGTTGATCGAGAACGGATTGGTCGGGTTGGTGGAACTGGGCAGAATATTCGCCTCACCGACGCAACGCATGACGTCGGGGGCATTTCCGCCACCGGCGCCTTCGCAGTGGTACATGTGCATCACGCGCCCGGCGATCGCCTCCATCGTGTCTTCGTAGTAGCCGGTCTCGTTGAGCGTGTCGGCGTGGATCTGCACCTGGAAGTCGTACTGATCGGCGACGGCCATGCAGGTGCGTATCGCCGACGGCGAGGACGACCAGTCCTCGTGGATCTTCAATCCGGTGGCACCGCCGAGCACCTGCTCGATGAGCGAGTTCGGGTCCGATGAATTGCCCTTGCCGAAATTGCCGAAATTGAGCGGGAAGTCCGCCATGGCTTCGAGCATGCGCTGCAGGTTCCAAGCCCCGGGGCATTCGATGCCGACCGTCTTCGGACCGGAGCCGCCGCCGATCACCGTGGTCACGCCCGCGCTCTCGTACTCGTAGAGCTGCTGTACCGAATCGAAGTGCGGGTGGATGTCGATGAAGCCGGGCGTGACGATGCGCCCCTCCAGCGACAGGATGTCGGTGTTCGGACCGACGATCAATCCCGGCGTGATGTTCATGGTGTCGGGGTTGCCGGCCTTGCCCACGCCCACGATCTTGCCGTCGAGCACCCCGATGTCGCCTTTCACGATGCCCAGGTACGGGTCGATGATCACCGCATTGGTGATGACCATGTCGAGCGCGCCGTCGGAGCGCTTGAAGCGTGAACACTGCCCCATGCCGTCGCGGATGGTCTTGCCGCCGCCGAATACGAGTTCGTCGCCGTAGGTGGTGTAGTCGTGGGTGATCTCGGCGACCAGTCCGGTGTCGGCAAGATGGATCTTGTCGCCCGTGGTCGGACCGTACTGGGCGGCGTACTCGGGCCTGGTGATCTTCGTGGTCATGACTGGTCTCCTGTGGGGCGCGGGTCGCGCGAGGGAAGTCGGGGATTCATTTGCCGGCCTTGCCGCCGAACAGGGCGTCCGGTCGTTTCTTGTTGGCCACCTTCTCCTTCTCGAAGGCATAGCCGTGCTGCTTCAGGCGATCCATCGTCAGCTTCCGGGTCGCCTCGTTGCGCAACGACCCGTTGGTCATGTCGTTCATTCCCATGGCCACCTCGTTGCCGGCGAACCGGGTGAGCAGCACCTTCTTGCTCTGTCCGGGTTCGAACCGGACCGCGCTGCCGCTGGGAATGTCGAGGCGGAAGCCGAATGCCGCGTCGCGATCGAAGGCGAGCGCCTTGTTGGCCTCCGACAGGTGGTAGTGCGCGCCGACCTGGACCGGGCGGTCGCCGGAATTGGTGATGACTATCTCCAGGGCCGCACGGTCCTTGTTGATCTCGATGTCGCCTTCCGCGAAATCGATGTGACCGACCTTGTCGGGCTCGCCGCAATCGAAGGCCTCAGCGGGAATGACGGATTTGGGGACGGGAGGCGGGCTCCAGGTTTCGGGCTTGGCGCCCTGGCCGGACTGCCGGATCGGATTCATCACCGTCACCAGCTTGGTGCCGTCGCGAAACACCGCTTCCACCTGCACCATCTTGAGGATGTCGGCGACACCGTCCATCACGTGTTCCCGGTGCAGGATGGTCGCGCCGTAGTCCATCATGTCGACCAGCATCTCGAGCGCACCTTCGGCCGTGCGTTCCATGATCTCGTCGCAGATCAGGGCCGTCGCTTCCGGATAGTTCAGGCGGACCCCGCGGCTCAACCGCCGCCTCGCCATCTCGGCAATCGCCCAGATCTGGATTCGTTCCTCTTCCCTGATGGTCAATCTCATCGCTCGATTTCCTTGGTTGCGCGCGTCGTGGCGCCTGGTTTCCGGACTACCGTCATACCCCGAGGTAGCGCTGCGCTACCGCTCCATCGGCAAGCTCGTCGGGGTGCAGCGTCGCCACGAACCTGCCCTTGTCCATGACGATGCAGCGGTCGGCAACCAGGCGGATGAGCGCCAGGTTCTGCTCGACCACGAGCACCGTCAGCCGTTCGCTGGTGGCGAGGTGCCGCAGCAGCATGCCGATGTCCTGCACGATGTTGGGCTGGATGCCTTCCGACGGTTCGTCGAGCAGCAGGACCCTGGGCTTGCCGAGCAGCGCGCGGCCGAGCGCCAGTTGCTGCTGCTGCCCGCCGCTGAAGGAGCCGGCCATCTGTCCGGCACGTTCCTCGAGGATCGGGAAGAAGCCATGGATCCGCTGGTAGCTGGCGGCGTCGATCGGTGCGTCGCCGATGCGCTCGCCCATTTGAAGGTTCTCGCGCACGGTGAGGCTGGAGAAGATGCCGCGACCTTGCGGAACATAGGCGATGCCGCTGCGGGCGCGCTGGTAAGGCTTCGCGCGCGTCACGTCCTCGCCTTCGAGACGAACCGAACCCGACAGTGTCGGCAGGGTGCCGATCAGCGTCTTGATGAGCGTTGTCTTGCCGACGCCGTTGCGCCCGATCACGGCCAGGACCTCGCCCTCGTGCAGGCCGAACGTGACGCCATCGACGATGCGCACCCGTCCATATCCGGCGCTCAGGTCGGCGATGTCGAGCAGGGGCCGGGGCAAGGTGGCGGTTCTGTTCACGCGCTCGGCCTCCTCGCGGATCCGCGCGATTTCTGCACCTCGGGTCGGCCTCCCGACCCATTCGCCTGACCGCCGATCCCCACTTTCGTGGGGCGCGGCGAAGGGCGGAGGAGGGGCCCCTCCGGGGATCCGACCCCGCAGCCGCGCACGGGGGCGGCATCGAAGCCGCGCCTTTGGCCCGCATCGCGGTCGCATCCCCCTGCGGGGGTCCCTGCTCCACGCGATGCAGTCCCCCTCGTCGGGTGGCTCATGTGTCGCCACTCCCCAGATAGATCCGGCGTACTTCCGGATCGCGCTCGATGTCGTCCATGGTGCCCTGCGCGAACAGCTTGCCGTAGTGCATCACGCTCACCGTGCTCTCGAGCTGGCGCACGAACGCCATGTCGTGCTCGATGACCAGAACGGTCACGCCGGTGGCGTTCAACGACTTGACGATCACGCCGGTGTCCCGCGATTCCTCCATCGACATGCCGGCGGTCGGTTCATCCAGCAGCAGGACGCGGGGGCGAGCGGCGAGCGCCATGGCGATGGAGAGCCACTGCTGCTGGCCGTGCGAGAGGCTTCTGGCGGGCAGTTCCTGCGTGCCGGCGAGATGGACGCGTGCCAGCGCAAGTTCGGTTTCGCCGGGGATGTCGGGCCCGGCGAACTTGCGGTGCAGCGGCACGAACAGGTTCTGTGCGACCGTGAGTTCCTGATAGATCGGCACGTTCTGGAACTTCGCCGCGAGCCCGAGCCGTGCGCGGCGGAACGCGGGCAGCGAGGTCACGTCCTGGTCACCCAGCATCACGACCCCTGATGTCGGTCGTTCCGTGCCCATGAGCAGCTTGAACAGCGTGCTCTTGCCGGCGCCATTCGGTCCGATGACCGAATGGATCTCGCCGGTGCGCACGACCAGGTCCAGGCTGTCGACCGCGCGCACGCCGCCGTATGCCTTGACCAGACGGCGCACGGATAGCGCCACGGCGGCAGGATCGGGCAACGGTGCTTGCGGTGCCTGCATCATCGAGAGGTCACGGGGATGCATGGCAGTCCAGCGCGGGCTTGCTGCGGGACTGCGCCTGCCGCCATTCCCGGAAGCGACCGACCAGACCGGTCAGCAGACCTTCCGGTGCGATCATCATCGCGGTCACGAGGATCACGCCCATCGCGATCAGCGCGTACTCGCCCTTGGCCGCGAGGGTGAGCGATATCCACTGCAGGACGAGGGCGCCGGCAAGGCCCGCGGTGAGGTCCTTCCGGCCGGCGACGCCGACCCAGATGATCGGCAGGATATTGTTGGCGATGCCGAAAGAGTTGGGGTGGATGAAGGTACCCCAGGCGGTGTAGAGCACGCCCGAGAGCCCGGCGATGGCTGCGGCGATGCAGAAGACCACGAGCTGGATCAGGCGCGTGTCGTAGCCGAAGGTCTCGGTGCGGTCGGCGTCTTCCCGCACCGCGACCAGAATGAACCCGAAGCTGGAGTTCAGCAGGATTCGAAGCGCAAGATAGACCACCACGAGAATCGCCAGCGCGAGATAGAAGAAGGCGAGACTGCGGCCATCGAACTCCCAGTTGAAACCGCCGAGGCCGAAGATCAGGTTGGGCATCGACGGGTCGCTGGGCGACGCGGGCCGCAGGCCGTTGGAGCCGCCCAGGGCGGCGGCGCCCAGGTGATACCGGGGGTCGGCCGTCTGCAGCAGGAACAGTTCGCAGAGGCGCGAGATCACCAGCATCAGGATTGCGACATAGACCCCCTTGAGCCGTGCATAGAACATCACGCTGCCGATGACTGCCGCGAACACGACCGGGACGAGAACGCCGACGAAGAAAGCCAGCGTCGTGTTGCCGTGGTCGGTGATCAGGTTGATGGCGGTGATGCCGTATGCGTAGCCGCCGATACCGAGAAACGCCGCCTGCCCGAGGCTGAGCACGCCGCAGTATCCCCAGATCAGGCCCAGGCTCAGCGCCAGCAGGCCCGAGACCAGGAAGTTGCTGAAGTTGATGATCTGGAAGCGCCCCAGTACCAGGGGACTCAGGGCGATGGCTGCCACGACGATCACGAAGCCGCCCCAGAAGCCGGGGCCGCGTCCCAGGGTCTGCGGGCCGTTCAGGCCGGCAACCGCCGACCGCAGGAACCGGATGGTTGCGCTCACAGCCTACCTGCGCGCGCCCGCCAGGCGGCGGGTTTCGAGATAGTCGGAGATGCCGCGCGGCAAGACCAGAAGGATTACGATCGCGGCGGCGAACATGCCGACGTAGCCGACATAGACGTTGAAGATGCCATTCATGACGGTCTGGACGCCGGCCAGCGCGAGCACGCTGGCGACCAGGCCTGCCACCGGGTTGGCGGCGCCGCCGACCACGATCGTGATGAAGGCGAGTGGCGTGTAGTTGCCGCCGAAGAACGGCGAGATGGTCGCGGTGAGGGCGAACATGCCACCGGCAACGCCGCCGAGGAACGAGCCGACGCCGAACGTCGTCGCATGGACCACCGATGTCGACGTGCCGAGTGCTTCCGCCATCGCCGGGTTCTCCATGGTCGCTCGTGCCAGCACGCCGAAGCGGGTGAACCGGAACATCACCCAGACCGCGAGCACCAGCGCGACGGCGACGCCGAACAACACCATGCGATAGACACCAAAGGTCTGCTCGGCGACGGCGAAGCTGCCGAACGGTGTCGGAATGTTGAGCGTCGTCGGCCCGAACAGCAGCAGGAAGCCCTGGCTGATGATCAGGCTGATGCCCCAGGTCACGACCATCGAGGACAGCAACTGCTGGTAGAAGCGGCGGATGATGAATCGCTCCAGCAGGATGCCGATGAGCGCGGCACCCAGGCCGGCGAAGAAGATGGCGAGCGGGGAAGGCACGCCCTTGTGGAACAGGAAGGCGGTGATGTAGGCCCCGATCATCATCAACTCGCCGTGCGCCATGTTGATGACACCCATCATTCCGAAGATGACGATCAGTCCGACGGCGGCAAGCACCAGGAAGCCGATGTTGTCGAAGTACTGATAGATGAAGCTGAACACGGTCATCTGCCCACGGCGCGGTTGCCCGTGATCGCGGCTGCGGTCACGGGCTGGCGGAGGAATCGGCGGCGCTTGATCGGGGAAGAACTACTTGGGGAAGAACTTCTGCCACGGCGCGTAGTCTGCTGGCAGGAACTGGCGCGCAGGGTTGGTCTTGCGCATGTCGACGCCCAGGTTCTTGAGGAACGTCGGTTCGGTGAATGGCAGTTCGGTCAGCAGCTTGAGCTTGTGATCCTTGTCGACGCCGAACAGATAGGTCTGCATCGCCGCATGGTGCTGGTCGCCGCGCAGGATCCATTTGCCACCGGGCGCTTCCTTGACTTCGATGTCGGATTCGAGTGCCTTGATGACCGCGTCGGTATCGGTCGTGCCGGCCTTCTTCCAGGCCTCGGCCATCGCCTTCACCGCGACGTAGCCGAAGGCGGCGTGCTCATTCACGTAGACCACATTGGGAAACATGGCGCGGATCTTCTTCGAGAAGTCCTGGCTGCTCTTGCCCGGGACGTCTTCGATGTAGCCGGGCGGGACGACCATGCCATCCAGCGCCGGGGGTGCGAAGCGCTTGTGCTCATAGCCATCGGAGATCGTGACGTTCGACCACATCGGTGTCTTTAATCCGGCCGCCTGCGCCTGCGGATAGAACTGGACCTGCTCGCCGCCGACCAGGCAGTGGACCTGGAAGTCCGGCTTTATCTTCTGGATCTTCTGGATGGTCGAAGACCACTGCGACACACCGAACGGGAAATACTCGTCCATCTCCATCTTGCCGCCGTACAGGTTGGCCGCCACCCGGGTCCAACTGCCGATGGCACGGCAGAAGTTGTAGTCGGCGCCGATGAAGATCATGCGCGGACCGTACTTCTTGATCATGTATTGCAGCGCCGGCAACACCTGCTGCTCGGGCGTCGGACCCGAGAAGAAGGAGTACTTGTCGGCGATCCCGCCTTCACCCTGGTTGTTGTGCCAGTAGATCACCTTGTTGCGGACCACTTCGCGCCGCGCGGCCTCGCGCTCCGCACCGGTGTAGCCGGCCATCACGACATTGGCCTTGTCGTCGAAGATGCATTTCTGCGCCAGTTCCTGGTAGCGCTTGACGTCCGACTGCCCGTCGTAGGTGATCAGTTTGACCTTGCGTCCGAGCACCCCGCCGGCATCGTTGATCTCCTTGACCGCAAGCTGGTACCCGTAGGTCTTGGGGGTGGCCATGATGGAGAAGTCGCCCGACAGATCGTCCACCGTGCAGACGACGATGTCCTCGGCGGCCGAGGCGGGTGCCGACAGGGCGACCACCAGAATCGCGGCTGCGGCTGCCAGCAGGTGGCGCAGCGGTAGGAGGAACGGCGCGGGTGCGCTGCGAACGTTTCGGTGCGTCATGAATGATCTCCTGAGAATTCGCGAAAAGCCGCCGGTTTGCGGATCGAATCGAGTCGCGACGCAGGAAGAAACGGCCCGGGAGCGCACCGCGAGCGCGTCCGCCGTTGTTCTCGTGGCGCCAGGATCGACACTACCCACGATAGCCACGTCCGGCGCCTGGCCCAATCGTTCAAATGAACGATCGAGGTGTGCCGCGCGGGTCCGCCGACGGCGGAGGTGGATCAGGAGAAGTGTCTGGAAGCCAGGAGGCGGTAGCGCTCGATCAGTGCGCCGACGTCGAGCAAGGGTTCGCTCTCGTCCATGAGACTGGTCAGCTCGGCTTTGTCCGTGACCCCGAGCTTGAGGTAGATGGCCCGCAGGTGGTGCCGGACCGTCGCCGGGGAGATCTGCCGGTCTTTCGCGATCTGCTTGTAGCTCAGGCCGCGCCCGAAATCACGGCCGATCTGCAGCTCGCGCTGGGACAGGAGGTCGACCCGGGTGCGCTCCCGCAATGCCACCAGACGCAGATCGCCGAAGCAGTATTTCTTGGCGACGATGCGATGAAGGTGAAGCGCTTCTTCCGGCGCCTGGAGCCAGGCGGAGAAAACGTGGGGCAGGGCGTAGGTCTTGAAATCGGGGCATTCCATCGACAGCACTTCGAAGAACCGGGATTCGGCGTTGAGTACCTCGCATCGGCGATCGACGATCGCCACCGCGGGCTGTCGATTCAGCAGGCTGGATTTCAGGTGTTCGAGCTGGAACGCCCGGTTGGTGGTCCAGGCGGAATACAGGTGCGGCATCAACTGCTGGTTGAGGAGGCGATCTTCGGCGTCGAATACCCGCGACCGAAAGGATCGGTACAGGGAAAGGTAGACGAACGATTGTTCGGACGGCAGGTAGATCGAGGTGCAGAGCGCCTGCCCGATATCGTGTTCGGCGGTCAGCCGGTACAGGCCCGGCAGCGCAGCGAGTCGCGGCGCGTCGAAATGAATGGTGGTGTGAGGTGTCTGTTTGACGGCGAGGGCCACGGAATCGTCACCCTTGCAGTCCTCCCACATGTCGACATAGGTCGCCGGCAAACCGTAGGGAGTCGAACAGTGCAGGACCAGGCGGTCCTGCTCGGACGACATGATTCCCCACCAGGCGGCATCGAAAGGAAGAACGTCCTGGAGCGTAGACAGCGCTTTTTCCTGGAACCGATCCACGGCGGTATCTTGAGCCAGCCCGTGCAACGACAGAACGGTGTCGCTGAATTTCGCGAGGTTCAGCATGGATGGAGACCTCCGGCCTCGGCACTGGCGACTATGGACAACCAGAATACCGGAGAATGTGATCGGCGATCGGCGTCGAACTGCAGGAATGGCGACGCCGCTCGGGCGCGTTCCTGCGGCGTGGTCTATAGCTAGCAAATGCCGGCCCAGCGCGATCGGTGCGTCGCCCTCGACAGGCCGGGGCCGGGTTTCGAGGGTGACAGTGCGCCATCATGAAGCTGGAGTGCGGTGGGGCTTGCCGACCAAATCGACGGCGGAGCGGGACGTGGTCATCGTTTGTCCGGGTGCGCGGGCTATCGGCGTCGAAGGTGGCGATCGCGCACGTATACGGTGCGGGATCGGGACTCGATGCACCGCGATAGCGTGCTCGGATCGCAGGGTCAGGCCTGCATAACTGGCTATTGCGCCTTTGCCGTGTCACCATCCGGCCATGGCTCGCAAACCCCGCCTGCATATCCCTGGGGCGCTCTACCATGTCATCCTGCGTGGAAACGCCCAGGAGGATATCTTCTTCGACCAGCAGGATCGTTTTGCCTTCTACGATCTGCTCGCCGAAGGCGTGCACCGCTTCGGCTACCGGGTGCATGCCTTCTGCCTGATGACCAATCACGTCCACCTGGCCCTACAGGCGGGAGACGAGTCCTTGTCCCGGGGCATGCAGAATCTGGGCTTCCGGTACACCCGCCACGTCAACGCCGCCCGCAAGCGGGTGGGGCACCTGTTCGAGGGGCGCTACAAGGCTTTCCTGGTCGATCAAGACAGCTACGGGCTGGAGCTGGTGCGCTACCTGCACTTGAATCCGGTCCGGTCCGGGATGGTGAGCGACGCCGCGGACTACCCCTGGAGTGCCCACCGCGCCTATCTGGGCCGGGAGGCGCTGGCCTGGCTGACCACCGACTGGGTGCTGGGCCAGTTCGGGTCGAGCCTGGGCGTAGCCCGGCGGCGCTATGCCCGATTCGTGGCGGATGGCACTGGGCAGGGCCACCGAGACGACCTGTATGGCGGCGAACACGATTCGAGGGTGGTGGGCGAGGAAGACTTCGTCGCGCGCAGTGTGCTGGCCGAAGCCGGTCGCCCGCGACCACCGTCGCTGGCCGCCCTTGTGCGCGTCGTCTGCAAGGATTCAGCGCTGACGCCAGCACAACTGTCGGCGCCGGGGCGCACCCGTGCACCCGCCCGTGCTCGCGCGGCGCTGGCCTGGCTCGGCGTCCGGGCCGGCGCGGCTACTCTGGTGGAGATCGCCGCCATGACTGGCCGGGATGCCTCGACGCTTAGCCACGGAATGGCGGCTCTTGCCGCGGAGGCGGAGCGGGACCCGGAGACCAAGGTATGGCTGGAGAAGCTTCTTAATGCAGTTATGCAGGCCTGACCCCAAAAAATGCCAAAAAATGCAGACGCACTCCAGGCTCATACCTGGTTGGACGAGACGGGTGGAGGTGCCAAAACCGGCGCATCGACGGTACTATCGCGGGTTGCTGCCACCCGAGGAGACGCGATGAAATCCCGACAGAGGCGAAGGGTATGGTCGGGCCTGTTGATGGCGCTGCTGGCCGCGGTGATGTTGCCCGCCACCGCCAAGCAGACCGTGAAGATCGTCTTCATCGGCCCGCTGACCGGCGGCGTATCGGCCAATGGCATCGGCGGCCGCAATTCGACCGACCTCGCCGTGCGGCTGCGCAACGAAGACCCGAAGGCGAAGTACACCTATGAACTCGTGAGCCTCGATGACGAATGCAAGCCGAACATCGGCGTGCAGGTGGCGACGAAGGCGGCTGCCGACAATGCCGTGATCGCGGGGGTGACGCACTACTGCTCGGCGGTGGCGGTGGGAACGGTCGACGTCTACCACAGGTTCGGCCTGCCGGTGATCGTGTGGGGCGCGGTGCTGCCCGAGGTGACCTACGGCCACGACAACAAGGAGATCAATCGTGTGAACGGCACGATGATCAACCAGAACCAGGCCGCCTCGAAGTTCATGACCAGCCTCAAGTACCGCAAGTGGGTGGTCATCCACGACACCACCGACTACGGCAAGGGCCACAACAAGTACTTCAGCGAAGACCTCGCGAAGAATGGCGGCACGATCCTGGGCAGGTTTGGCGTCACCGCCGACCAGCAGGATTTCACCGCTGAACTCACCAAGGCCAAGGAACTCAATCCGGAGGTGATCTTCTTCGGCGGCCTCACCCCGCTGGGGGTGCGCATCCGCACCCAGATGGAGAAGCTCGGCATCAAGGCCCAGTTCCAGGGCACCTCGGGCATCAAGTCGGATGCGTACATCGAGGGCCTGGGCAAGGAACTCGCCGAAGGGTCGCTGTCGTTCATCGAAGGTGCGCCGCTGGAGAAGCTGCCCGGCGGCACGGCGTTCTCCGCGAGATACCAGCAGCAGCACTACCCCGAGCCGCCGGAAGCGTATGGTCCGTTCGCCTTCGCCGCCGCCAATCTCATCATGGACGCCATCGAGAAGGTGGGGCCGAACCGCAAGAAGGTCATCGCCGAGTTGCGCGAAACGAAGGACGCCGACTCGATCATCGGCAAGGTGACCTTCGACGATCACGGCCAGAACATCGTCCCGCTGATCACGAAGTATGTCGTGCAAGACGGCAAGTGGGTACCGTGGGAAGACAGCGAGTACGCAACTGGAAAACGAAAGCTGAAGGGCCGTTGATCGCGGTGAGTGGCAGCGGGCGGCAGAACCCAGGCGAGTTCGTTCCCGCTCGTCTCCTGGCGGTCAGCGAGTCGGCGTTTTTGCTCTTCGCGCCTGTCTCCGTCTAGCAGCGCATGGATATCGGTCTCGCCGGGCAGTACGTGCTCAACGGGCTCATGCTCGGCATCATCTACGCGATGGTGGCGGTCGGGTTCACGCTGTTCTTCGGTGTGCTCGACGTCATCAAGTTCTCGCACGGCGATGTGCTGACGGTTGGCGCGTTCACGGCGCTGGCGGCCTATGCAGGTGTGACCGCGCTCGGGCTGCAGTCGCCCTGGTTGATCCTCGGCGTGATCGTGCTGGCGGCAATCGCGGGCACCGCAGTGCTCGGTGCGCTGATCGCCCGCTTTCTCATCATGCCCATGCGCGGCGCGCCGCCGATCAACGTGCTGCTGCTCACCCTGATGCTCGGCACGGCGCTGCGCGAGTCGGTGCGACTGTTCTACCCCAACGGCTCGAATCCGAAGATGTTCCCGCGTCTGCTGCCTGACGGTGCCGCGAACTTCGGCCGCTTCACGTTGCGCTACGACAGCGTGCTGATCTTCGTTGCCGGCGTGGCGGTGATCGTCGGCGTGAGCCTGCTGATCAATCGCAGCAAGCTCGGCCTGGCCATCCGTGCCGTGGCGCAGGATGCCGAGACGGCCCGGGTGATGGGCATCGACTTCAAGGCGGTGGTCCTGTTCACGTTTGCACTCGGTTCGGCGCTCGCCGCACTGGCGGGCGTCATGAACGGGATGTACTACAGCGAGATCAATTTCAACATGGGGCTGCTGCTGGGGTTGATCGGGTTCTCGGCCGCGATCATCGGCGGCCTGGGCAACATCTACGGGGCGATCATCGGCGGGTTCCTGTTCGCCGCGCTGCAGACGATCGGCGCGGTGCTGCTCCCGGTGGCGAGCGCCTACAAGGATGTGTTCGCGTTCGGCGCCGTCATCGTGCTGATGGCCTGGCGCCCCACCGGGCTGATCGCGGAGAAGTCGAGTGAACGCGTCTAGCAGGTGAGATCCACCCCCAGGCTGCGCGGCGCTGCGCCTTCCCCCTCGAGGGGGCCAGTGCCATCGGGAAGCCCTGCGGGCACTGTGGGCGCCATGCGCTGGGGCGTCGGCGCGGTTGCTGCGGTCGCGATCTACGCGGCTTTGTTCCTGCACGCGGAATCACAATCGGTGGTGATCGGTCTGCTGGCCGGCGCGGTCGTGGCGATGGTCATGGCGTCCCGCTTCGATGTGCCAGGGCGCGTGGGCGAATCGTTCGCACGACACGAGCATGCGCTCGACCGCCTGACCTTCGCGGCGTGCGTCGCCGTGGCCGCACTATTCCACGACCAGCACTTTGCCCTGCTCATGCTGGCGACGGTCCTGCTCTATTTCGTCGCCTGCATCGGGTTGAACCTGCAGTTCGGCTACACCGGGGTGGTGAATTTTGCCGGGGCGGCGTTCTTCGGTGTCGGGGCCTACGCGGCGGCGGTGCTGTCGCAGCACTCGCCCGTCCCGCATCTGGCGATCATCGTGATCGCCGGTGCGGTCGCGGCCGTGATCGGATCGGTGCTGATCATTCCGGTGCTGCGCACGCGCGGACACTATGCCGCCATGGTGACGATCGCCTTCGGGGTGCTGTTCAAGACCTTCCTCGAGGTCAACGACACGCTCGGCGGGCCCCAGGGGCTGAAGCTGCCGGGCATGTCGGTCTTCGGCATCCATTTCAATGACAATATCGCGCTGTCGAACGGCACCGAGATTTCGTTCTACCTGCATTACGTGGTGCTTGCCCTGTTGCTGGCGGCTGGTGCCTACAGCCTCTCGCGCCGCATCGAGCGCTCCTGGATCGGCCTGAACCTCGATGCGGTGCGTCTCGACGAGACCGCTTGCGCGACCTTCGGCATCGATGTCGCGCGCTGGAAGGTCGTGGCCTTCACCATCGGCAATGCCTTGTGCGGCATCGCCGGCGCGGTCTACGCGATGATGACCGGCTTCATCGCGCCGAACAATTTCACCTTCGGCGATTCGCTGATCCTGGTGTCGATCATCCTGCTGGGCGGAGTCGGCAACCCGCGCGGCGTGATGATCGCGGCGGCGGTCGTGCTGCTGCTGCCGGAGAAACTGCAGATGATCCAGGAGTACCGCTTCCTGCTCTATGCGGTGCTGGTGATGGCGGTGCTGTTGTTCCGCCCCGACGGCCTGCTGCCGCGCCGGCTGCGGGACTACTTTCCGGATCGGGCGCGATGACCGCGCCGTTGCTGGTGTGTCGCGGACTCACCATGCGTTTCGGCGGGTTGACGGCGCTCGATGCTCTCGACCTCGATGTGTCTGCCGGCGAGATCCTCGGTCTCATCGGACCCAACGGTTCCGGCAAGACGACCTTCTTCAACGTGGTCACCGGGGTCTACGCGGCCACCGCCGGCGCCGCGGTGTTCGCCGGTGCAGACCTCACGCGGCTGCCGGCGCAGGCGATCTACCGGGCCGGCGTCACACGCACCTTCCAGCGTTCGCGCCTGGCGCTGCCGCTATCGATCTTCGACAACCTGATGATCGGCAATCACCGGCGGCTCGATCACGGACTCGGGTTCAATCTCTTCCGGCGTGCGGCGCTCGAAGCGCAGTACCGGGATGCGGTGGAAGAAGCCCGGGAGCTGCTCGTGATCTTCTCGGCCCCGCTGGCTGCGCGCCTGTTCGAGCCTGCATCGGCGGTCACGATGATCGATCGGCGGCGGATCGAGATCTGCCGCGCGCTCATCAGCCGGCCGAAGCTGCTGCTGCTCGACGAACCATCGGCCGGCATGACGCACGAGGAAACGCGTGAGCTGATGGACGATATCCTGCTGGTGCGCGCACGCATGCCAGGCCTCGCCATCATCCTGATCGAGCACGAGATGAACGTCATCGAGCGCGTGACCGACCGCTGCGTCGTGTTCAACTACGGCAAACGCATCGCCGCCGGTACCTATGTCGAGGTGGCGGCCGACCGTGACGTGCAGCAGGCATACCTGGGGCAGGAATGAGCGGGCGGCTCGTGGTCGAGAACGTCTTCGCCGGCTACGACCGGGCCGATGTGCTGAACGATGTGTCGCTGGCCGCCGAGCCGGGTCGCATCACCTGCATCCTGGGGTCGAACGGCGCCGGCAAGACCACGCTGATCCGGGCGATTCTCGGCCTGACGCCGCCGCGCTCGGGTCGCATCGTGTTCGACGGCAACGATCTCGCCGGTCGCGAGACCCATCGGATCATCCGCGCCGGCATCGCCTGCATTCCCGAAGGGCGCAGGGTGTTTCCCAAGCTGACCGTCGCCGAGAACTTGCGCCTGGGCGCCTACCAGGCGGACAACGAGGCCGCCCGCGAACGCATGGCACGCGTGTACGGGATCTTTCCGCGGCTGGCGGAACGCGCCCGCCAGTTGACCGGCACGATGTCGGGCGGTGAGCAGGCCATGGTGTCGATCGGCCGCGGCCTGATGGCGGCGCCGAAGCTGCTGCTCATCGACGAACCGTCGCTCGGACTGTCGCCGCTGTTCGTGAAGGAGAACTTCAATATCATCCGGCGCATCGGCGAGCTCGGTATCGCCGTGCTGCTGGTCGAGCAGAACGCGCGCCAGACGCTGGCCATCGCGCACTACGGCTACGTGCTGATGCAGGGGCGGGTGGTGGCCTCGGGCACCGCGGCCGAGCTGGCGGAGAACGAGGAGGTGAGGCAGGCGTATTTTGGGGTCAGGCCTGCATAAATGCATTATCGTTTCTTACGAT
>JANMWG010000358.1:0-3106 GCA_031393885.1 Betaproteobacteria bacterium
GTCGGCAACCAGCACCTCGCTCCCCGTCAGCGCGCGCATCAGGGTGGACTTGCCCGCGTTGGTGTAGCCGATCAGCGCCACGCGCGCCACGCCCTGGCTTTCCTGGCGCCGCGCACGCTGTGTCCGGCGTTCGAGGTCGAGTGCAATGATCTCCTGTTTCAACTCGGCGATGCGGTCGCGGATCTTGGCGCGGTCGGCCTCACCGGCGCCTTCACCGGCACCGCGGCCGCCGACACCGCTACGCTGCCGCCCTTGCGGCCCGGCCAGCTTGGCGGCTTCGCGCAAGCGTGGCGCGAGGTAACGCAAGCGCGCGATCTCGACCTGTGCGCGCGCCGCCTTGGAGCGCGCGTGGCGGTGAAAGATTTCGAGAATCACCATGGTTCGATCCATCACCTCGCAACCGATCTCGTTCTCGAGGTTGCGCGCCTGCGATGGCGAAATCTCGTGGTCCACCAGCACGAACTCGGCCTGGCGGGTGTCGGTGCCGGCCGCGGCCTTTGCGGCTTCTCGCGCGGCGACCGCGCCATGGTGTGCGATGCGTCGATCGGGGCTTGTCCCCGCACCCTTTGCTGCAACGGGCGCCACCTGCGGCGCATCGCCAGATTGCTCCGCCTCACCCTGCACAAAGCGCCGCATCTCTTCTCGCTTGCCGGTACCCAGGTAGGCTGCCGAATCGAAGTTGGCGCGCTTCTGCGTGAACGTGGCCACCACCTCGAAGCCCAGCGTCTTGGCCAATTCACGCAGTTCCTTCAACGATGCCTCGAGCTCTGCGTCGCTTACCGCCGGCAACTGTACGGCAGCGACGACGGCGCGCTGCGGGGTGACTTTGACTTCCTTGGACATTTGGAGCGGGGTTTTCTGTGGTGGTCGAGCACGGATGGTAAGGCCGATGCAGCCGATCCGGGCGTCCGCCAGAGCCGAGTCAGGCCGCCACATCGACCAGTTCGCTGGACGATGACGGCGGAGGGATGGGTTGCCCATCCTCCCTGAGTCCTTCCAGATGGAACTCGATTGCCTCATGAATCGAGGCAAGCTGACACCACGTTCCCCACACTCGACTGATGAGATCAGACATCGCTCTTCTGCCGCACCAGTTTTACCTGAATCTCGCAGCCGACAGCGCTTGCGTACCTGCGCAACGTGCTCAACGAAGGAATATGTCTGCGAGCAGACTCGAGGCGTGAAACTGCACTCTTGGTGGTTCCCATGCGTTCGGCCACCGCATCCTGACTGAGCCCGGCCTTGGTTCTAGCCTCGAGAAGCTGATCGACGACGGCGTACTCGAGCGACAGGGCGTCATACGCTTCGGTGAAGCCGGGCTTCTGGCGCGCCTTGTTCAGGAAGACGACGTGGTCGTGTTTCACGGGTGTGTACTTGGATTCAGGCATTTGAGATCTCCTTGACTCGCTTTCGCGCCAACATCAATTCCTTGGGCGGGGTCTCCTGTGTTTTCTTGATGAACGCATGAACTACCGTGATCCTTCGGCCACTGCGGAAGCAGTACATCGCACGACCGATACCGTCTCGGCCGCGGGGGCGCAGTTCAAAGAGACCCTCCCCGAGCCCGCGAGAGTTAGGCAGCTTGAGATATGGGCCATGCTCCAAGAGAAGCTCTACCAAATGTGTTCGTGCAAGACCTTGGGGACGTTCCCCTGCCGAGTGATGGCGCCGGGCATCGAATCGACGATCTGGGTCGGGCGTGGCGGACTGTCATTCAGCCGTCGATCGCCGGAAGAATGTGTTCGTGCAAGACCTGACACCACGTTTCGCGGCTGCGCTTCCGGGCGCAACACTTTGTACAACGCCTACCTGGTAAGCCCTGCGCCGCGAGCAATGTCGGCCATGCCTCGCGCCCGAGCGATATCCCCGATGGCAGCGACCAGAAGCGCCGAATCATTGGCTTGCAAAATATCGCCAAGGTAGGCGGCCACCGCCTCATCGCTATCCAGAAACAGGGACGCATCGAACTGCGGCAAGTCGGCTACGTTGATGCGTTCGGTCATGCTCATCCGTTACTGGCGTCCGCCAGAGCCGAGTCAGGCCGCCACATCGATTAGTTCGCTGGACGATGACGGCGGAGGGATGGGTTGCCCATCCTCCCTGAGCCCTTCCAGATGGAACTCGATTGCCTCATGAATCGAGGCAAGGACCTCGTCTCGCGTTTCGCCGACCGCGATACAGCCGGGAAGATCCGGAACGTAGGCCCCGAACGAAGTGGTTCCATTCTCGACTACAACCAAATAGCGCATTGTCGTCACTCCGATTTCTTGAGCCCAGCTTGTTTCAGGGCGCTGTTCAGGGTTCCTGGTGGCACATCGATGCTTGGTTTCCCCGCGACGGTCACCGTTCCAGATTTCACGCGATGATGAAACTGCCGATGGCTCCCCTTGACCCTGACCTGAAACCAACCGTCAGCTTCGAGCAAGGCAACTAATTCCCCAACTTTCACGTAAACAGTTTACCGCGTTCATGGGCGTACAGTCGCGTCACGCAACTGCACCTCTCCGCCGGGAAAATCTGGGACGTGGGTCCTGTTTCGACTACCGCAACTATTGATCTGAGCGCGCCGGAACCGGATTGGCCCGCACGACGGAACGATAACCGGAGGAGGCGGACTGGCCAATCCGGTGGAGGCCTGCTCGACGTCAGGCAGCACCTTTCGCCCGCGCCTTTGCCGGTGTACTCCCCAGGCCTTGAGCAATGAAGGTGAGCACCAGTGTGTTGAGCGAGACACCTTCAGCGCGAGCCCGCGTCGCCAGTTGGGCATGTACGGTCTTGGGCACCCGGGCGACGAACTTCCCGGAGGCGACGCCGCCACTGTTTGGGGCAGGCACCGGAAGCTTCCTGGCCTCGAGCGCGGCGATCGTCGCCTTTAGAGCGGCGACCATTCGCGAGGGCCTCCTCGATGGGCTCACCGTCGGAGATGCACTCCGCGAAGTCGGGGAACGAGACGAGGTACCCACCACCGTCGCCTTCGGCCAGCGGGCGAACCTCAAACGGGTAGTCGGTCAAAGTGGCCATGGCCATGCTCCGTCGATGAGTTCGATGCCCTTGCAGATGTAGATCGGCTTGATAAGCCGATGCGCGGGGGCCGACAAGGTTCGCC
>JANMWG010000412.1:0-13682 GCA_031393885.1 Betaproteobacteria bacterium
CCACGTGTTTGCGACTGGTTGTTCGCTATTGATAGAAGGCGCCGAAGCCGTCGATTTTCCGCAGATTGCTCTGCTGGTGGCGGGCGTGGAATCGGTGCCTGCCGCGCTGTTGCTGAAAACGGTATTGACCGACCTGGTTCACTACTCATCGAGCAACTACTTGAAGGGGGACCCCGCCGAAGCGTGCGGCGACGACCCCAAGCTATGCTCGGCGGACGTGTCGCTGGAGTTCTTTGCCGCCCCCTACGGCTTCATCCTCACAAGCAAGAACAGCCCGAGCTTTCAGCAAGCCCCGGACGATGGCGTGGAACACGAGATCACCGTGTATTTCGAAAACCAGGCGTTGGCCAACCATACGGTCGTGGGTCTGCCGCCAGCGGCGATACATGTCTTCATCAAAGCGGACGGGGCCAACCTGGTGGACGAGCCGGCCACGGATATCCTCGTGGGTGTCGGTCTTGCGGGTGTGGTCCTGATGCGGCTGCGAAGGCGGACGTCGAACCGGGGCGGTGCGGCGGCTCGAGCGTAACCGGCGTTGCGCAGCCTCTGCGTCAGCGCCAGCACCGTGGCCGATGGCGCGCGGTCTTTCGGACACGCGACATCGGTCTCCATGCCGACATCGATGATCCGCAGCAAGCCCGCGGCCAGTTCGGCGCCGATCAGGAAACTCGGCAACAGCGCGATGCCGAGGCCGGCCAGCACGGCGCCACGCATCAGCAGCCCGTTATTGACGCGCAGGCGCGCGCCCAGCGCCCGTTCGAGGTTGGCCAGACGCTCTCCGCTGACCACGGATTTCGACAGCGCTAACCGGCGCGCGGTCTCGCTGATCGATCCGGCTTCGGCGATGGTCACGAACGCTTCGATACCGTCGAGATCGAGCATCATTCGGCCTGACCATGGCCGCGGTGATGCGCTTTGTCGCGATGGACGTGCACGAAGCCGTCATTCCCGATGCTGGCCACTGGCTGATGGAAGAGCAGCTCGCGGCAACCGTCGCGGTGGTGCGTGCTTTTCTGGATGAAAGGCTGTGACCGACAACTGCGGCGCTGGTGACGTGATCATCGGTACCGGGATCGGCCGCCGCTCGCTTGCATGGCCAAGCATCCGCAGCCGCCGCTAGCGCCTCCGCCCCGGCGGCATCGAATGTCCCGGCGGCATCGAATGTCCGGGCACCCTGCCGGGCAGCGTCGTCGGTCTGTTGGGAGGCGGTGCCGGCATGGGGCGCACGGCCATCGGCGGGCCCAGGTAGATCGGATTCATGTAGAAAGGATCGTAACCGCCCCACGGGCTTGCGTAGCCCGGTCCGTAGCCGTAGCCGTAGCCCGGCCCGTAGCCCACGCCAACGCTTCCACCCATCGAGGCGCAGCCGCCGATGACCACCGCGGCGATCAGCACCGCGACCGTACCGAGGCGTCGCATGAAGATGTTCCGGTTCGTGTTCATGGCTCTTCTCCCGCGCCGATCTGCACGATCGCGAACGGCGCATTGCCGGGGTCGACGACGATGGCGACGGTGCCCTTGCGGATGCCGGGCGCCGGCGCGATCACCACTTTGCCACCGGATGAGTCGATCAGCCGTGAGGTGGCGGCCACGTCGGCCACGCGCACGTAGCGCAGCCATGCCGATGCGAGTGTCGGCCGCGGCGAGGTGATGACGGCTGCGCGCGCATAGCCACCGGAGACCAGGTGCACCGCATGCGAGCCGTCGGGTCGTTGCACCTCATCGGCGTCGTAGCCGGCGAGGGCGGTGTAGAACTTCGAGGTGCGATAGGCGCTGCGGGCCCACAGTTCGGCCCATACCCATTCGTGCAGGTCGCCGGTCACGTCGTCGCCATCGCCGCTGTCGGAGCGGATCACGCCGAACACCGCGCCGTCGGGGTCGGCGAAGACCGCGATCTCGCCGCGCCCGTGCAGCCACTTCGGGCCGAAGATGACGCGGCCGCTGTTGGCCTGCACGAAGCGCGCGACATTCTCCACGTCGGGCACCGACATCAGCCCGACCCACTGGCCGCCGCGCCCGGCGTCACCGCCGCCGTCGCGTGCGACGATGCCGCCGATCGCATGGCCGTCCTGGCGCACCAGGGTGTAGGCGCGGGCGTTCTTGCCGATGGTCTCGAAGGTCCAGCCGAACACCGTGGAATAGAAACGCTTGGCGGCCGTCACGTCGTCGGTGAGCAGTTCGTGCCATACCCAGCGCCCCGGATAGCGCTGGTCGGACGGCGTATCGGTGATGGGCGGCCAATGGATTTCGTCGCCGTGCGCCAGCGCGGTGCGGGCGGGCAGTGCGGGCATCAGCGCCAGGCCCGCGAACGAGAGAAAGGTGCGGCGCGTTGTCATGGGAACTCCGATCGACACGGGGTCAGCGCGACGGGATGACGCCGGCGTCGAGAAAGCGGTTGGTGAAAACCGCGCGCGCGCGCGGCGGATCGGCCACGGCGGCGTGCGCGATGTCGGCCTCGGCGCGCGACGTGTCGAAGGCGCCATAGGTAGCTGTCGCGGACTGCGGCGGATACAGCAATGGTACGGCGGCCGCCCACTTCGCGGCTTCGCGCGCGGCGTCGAGATGAGAGTTTGCCGCCAGCAGTGCGGCAAGGCACGGCGCCGCCGGATCGGCACAGGCCGCGTAGCCACGCTGCACCACGGCGACCAGACGCTCGACCGTGGCCGTTGCGGTGGCCATGCTGCGCGCCGTGACCGCCAGCACGTTGCCATAGGGGTTGATGCCGAGGTCGCGCCACCACAGCACGCGCAGGCGGGTGCCGAATGCGGCGGCGTATTCCACGTGATGGTGGTAGAAGCCGTTGGCGGCAACATCGGCCTCGCCCTGTTCGAGCGCGGCCACCTTGGCATTGTTGGGCCGGTCGACCCAGTTCACGGTGTCGGCGCCTATGCCCGCCGCCTTCGCATAGGCGGCCCACAGACGCTTCGGCGGGTCGGTGGCGTAGGCGGCGATGCGCTTGCCCGCGAGCGCTGCCGGCGAATCGATGTGCGTGGCGTCGAGCGAGTAGAACGCGAGCGGCGAATCCGCGAACACGTTCATCACCGCCACCGGATCACCACCCGCGACCCGCGCCGAGATCAGGGCACTGAAGTCGGCGATGGCGGCTTCGCATTCACCGGCGGCGAGCTTGGCCAGCGCGTCGCCGGAACCACCACCGGCGCGGATGTCGAGTGCGATGCCGGCATCGGCAAACCAGCCACGCTCGCGGGCGTAGTAGAGCGGGGCGTGATCGGCACCGGGCGCCCAGTTCAGGCACAGCCGCACGCCATCGGCGGCGACCAATGGGCCGGCCGGCAACGACAACAGCAAAGCGAGCAAGCGAGCTATCAAATGGATTTCCTCCAGGCGGCAGCGACGAGTCCGGCGCCGGCCACCAGGGTGAACCCGGCACCGGCTGCAAAGGTTGAGGCCGGACCGCTCCACTGCCAGAGCGCGCCGGCGATGGCGCTGGCCAGCAGCATCGCCAGCCCCAGCGCCAGATTGAACACGCCGAAGGCCGTGCCGCGCAAGTGTATCGGTGCCTGATCGGCCACCATCGCCGACAACAGCCCTTGTGTCAGGGCCATGTGCAAGCCCCACAGCACGCCACCCACGCCCACCAGCACGATCGAGTCGGCGAGCGCCAGCACCACATCGGCAGTCACCAGTGCGGCAACGCCCGCGAGCAGCAAACGGGGGCGACTGAGACGATCGGCGGCGAGGCCGGCCGGATAGGCACCGGCGGCATAGACCACATTCATCAGCACCATCACCGCCGGGATCCAGGGCAGGCTCACGCCAACGCTCTGTGCGCGCAAGATGAGGAAGGCGTCACTGAAGCGGGCGAGCGTCAGCACCGAGGCGAACAACGTGACCCACCAGAAGCCGGCTGGGAGGCGCGCCAGCTCGCTGCGCGACAGCGGGATACGGCGGGTGGTTGCGGTGGCGACCCGTTCCGGTTCGCGCACGAAGACGACGATGCACCCGACCGACACGAGTGCCGGCAGAGCGGCGAACCAGAGCACGCCGCGAATGTCGGTGGCCATCCACACCATGAGGCCCAGCGCGAGCAGCGGGCCGACGAAGGCGCCGACCGAATCGAGCGTCTGCCGCAGGCCGAAGGCGGCGCCGCGCTGGTCGGGCGCGGTCACGTCGGTGATGAGCGCGTCGCGTGGCGCGCCGCGGATGCCCTTGCCGACGCGATCGATGAAACGCGCCGTGATCACGAGCGTGGCGCCGCTCGCGAGCGGAAACAGCGGCTTGGCCAACATCGCCAGTCCGTAGCCCAGAACGATCAGAGGCTTGCGCCGGCCGATGTAGTCGGAGAGCGCGCCGGAGAAGACCTTGACGATGGCCGCCGTCGCCTCCGCGATGCCTTCGATCAACCCCACCGTCGCGATGCCGATGCCAAGCGTGGTCACGAGGAACACGGGCAGTACGCTGTGCACCAGCTCGGACGAGATATCCATGAACAGCGACGCGAAGCCCAGTGCCCAGACGGCGCCGGGCAGGTTTCGCCTAACCATGGATTGACGATCGCGGCACGACGGCTTCCTGCGCGCGCGTTGATCGCCCGGGCATCACATCGTGAAGATCTTGCCCGGGTTCATGATGCCCAGCGGATCGAGGGCGCGCTTGATGTCGCGCATCACGCTCACGGCCTCGCCGTGCTCGGCGGTGAGGAATTTCATCTTGCCCAGGCCGATGCCGTGTTCGCCGGTGCAGGTGCCGTCCATCGCCAGCGCGCGCATCACCAGACGTTCGTTCAGGCGCTCGGCCTCGGCCAGTTCGGCGGGATTGTTGCGGTCGATGAGAAAGCCCAGATGGAAGTTGCCGTCGCCCACGTGGCCCACGAGTGGCGCGATCAGGAAGCCCTCTTTCAGGTCTTTCTTGGTTTCGAGGATGCACTCGGCCAGCCGTGAGATCGGCACGCACACGTCGGTGGCCCAGATCTCGCAGCCGGGGCGCAGCGCCTTGTTGGCGTAGGTCACGTCGTGGCGCGCGGTCCAGAGGTGGTTGCGCTCTTCGGTCTTGGTGGCCCACTTGAACTCGCCGCCACCGTTGTCGGCGGCCATCGATTGGACCATCTCGGCGTGTTCCTTGACGCCGGCCTCGGTGCCGTGGAACTCGATGAAGAGCGTGTCCTTGACCGGATAGTCGAGCTTCGAGAAGCGGTTCACGGCGTCCATCTGCACGTCGTCGAGCAGCTCGATGCGCGCCACCGGGATGCCGAGCTGGATAGTGTGGATCACGGTGGTGATGGCGCCTTCGAGCGAATCGAAGGAGCACACGGCCGCGGCCATCGCCTCGGGAATGCCGTACAGGCGCAGCGTGACCTCGGTGATGATGCCGAGCGTGCCTTCGCTGCCCACGAACAGCCGGGTAAGGTCGTAGCCGGCGGCCGATTTGCGGGCACGGCGCGAGGTGCGGATGATGCGCCCGTCGGCCAGCACCACGGTGAGCGCGAGCACGTTCTCGCGCATGGTGCCGTAGCGCACGGCGTTGGTGCCGGAAGCGCGGGTGGCCGCCATGCCGCCGAGCGAAGCATCCGCACCCGGATCGATCGGGAAGAACAGCCCGAGGTCGCGGATGTGGTCGTTGAGCTGCTTGCGGGTGACGCGCGCCTGCACCGTCACATCGAGGTCATCGGCGTTGACCTGCAACACTTGGTCGAAATGGAGCAGATCGACCACCACGCCGCCGTACTCGGGGATCACCGCACCTTCGAGCGACGTGCCGGTGCCGTAGGCCACGACCGGAATCCGGTGCGCCGCGCAAACCCGGACGATGGCCGCGACTTCTTCGGTGGTGTTCGGGAACGCCACCGCGTCGGGCCGGTGCGGGATGTGCCACGACTCGTCCTTGCTGTGGTGGTCGCGCACGCCTGTGCTGGTGGACAGGCGGTCGCCTAGCAGGATGCGCAACTCGTCGATGGCGCTCTGGACGGGAGTTATCGGGGTGTCGGCGGCGGTCTGCGACATGACGGTCCTCTGCTCTGGCGGTGACGGGCGAAGGACGTATGGTCGGCGTTCCGGCGGCGGGATGCAAGACTCAGGAATGCCCTGCCGGTCGGGCGCAGTGCCCGCCGGGCTGCCCCAAGGGCACTGGCCCTCTGGAAGTGCTGAACGAAGGGACTTCAGAAACGGAGGGGCCCCGTCCACAGGGTTCCCCGAGGAACGGGGCGCCCCCTCGAGGGGGAGGCGAAGCGCAGCGAAGCCTGGGGGTGGGTGTCACTTGCAGTCTTTGGTCCAGCGCCTCGCGCCGTGCCCGGTGTCGAGCAGGAGCTGATCGCCGCTCGGGCGCCAGTTGGCCACTGGGGTCCACTCGGCATCGCCGTCGGCGCGGGTGTAGAGCACATCGCCGACCGTGCGCCAGCGTCCTGCGGGCGGTATGCCACCGAGATTGCCGCTTTCGCTGCGGGATAGTGTGCCGTCGACCTCGAACTGCAGGTGCGATTCGGCAACGACCGCCTGCCCGCCGCTACCCGACATGCTGGTTTTCACCCAGCGGCCCACCAGCGCAGGGTCGTGTCGTTCAGCCGGCGGCGGTCGCGGGGCGAGTACAGCTTCGCTACCCATCCGGTCGAACTGCATCGGCAGCCGCACGTCCTTGCCGGTGGTGCGGTTGCGATCGATGAGTGCCAGTATCAGCGTGTCGCCGCCGAGCACCGCCTCGAAGCGGGCATCGCCGAGTTCACCCCGGGCACTGCCGTTTGCCGCGTTGGCAGCGACAGTGCCATCGAGATCGATGGCGTAGTCGGACGAGTGCACGATGCGCCCACGCAATGCTTCGCCGGCTTGCACCAGTGTCAGCGCCAGCGTCCGGCCCTGGGCGGTGGCCTGCCAGGTGCCGTGGAAGGGTTGTTCAGGATTCATGAGAAAAGGCTAGCACGTCGGACCGGAACAACATTCAGACAAAAAAAATCGGGACCCGCAGGTCCCGACGACTCCTCCCCCTTCTGTGAATCTCCCGCGGCAGTCTCTACGGACCGCCTGCGTGAAAGTTCACTTGTTGTCGTGTTTCCTCCCCTGGATTGCTCAGGCCTTCTTCGCCACGTAGCCATAGGCCAGGTTGCTGCGGCCGGTGTCGCCGCCGAGGCGCAGGTACTCTTCCTTGATCGCGGTGAGCTTGTCGGCGGTGAAGGCCGGGCCTTGCGAGAGCTTGAGGTCGAGGTTGTAGAGGTGCGTGGAGTTGAGGCCGAAGATCTTCTGCTTCACTTCGCTGTTGGGGCCGCCCAGCGGGATCTTCCAGCCCTTGCTCTTCATGATGTCTTCCGGGATCTCGAGGCGGCGCAGCGCCTCGATCTGCCATTGCGGGCTGCCGTACCACACCGAATCGGTGCCCCACACCACCCGCTCCGGCCCCATCAGGTTGACCAGTTGGCCGATGAACGCTGCACAGAAGCGCGGGTTGGTGACCGCGGTGGACGCGAAGCTGCTGCCGATGTCGGCGTAGACGTTGTTCACGCCGAACTTCTCGGGAATGCGGGCGAGATCGGTGGACCACTGGATATAGCCGCTCTTGTCGAACTCGGCCATTTCACGATCAGGGGCATCCGCCAGCCACGGGCGGAGCGCCGAGTGGTAGATGACGAAATTCATGCCCGGGTTGTCTTTGGCGGCCTTGCCCACGTCATCGACCGTGGCGTTGAGCCAGGTGCCGGCGAACGCCTTTTCGTAGTCGCGCGGCATCAGGCCCTTGTGGATGCAGATGGTGTTGATACCCGACTTGATGGCCTTCTCGTAGAACGGGTACATCAGCTTTTCGTCGTCGAGACGCCACGCGTACTTGGACGGCCCGAACGGATCGCCGATGGTGTACGACTTCCACGACACCGGCTTCAACTGCTCGATGCCGCGATCGACTTCGTCCATCCAGTTGGGATACTTCGGGGTGATGACGGTATGGCCGAGCATGCGGGTAGAACCCGCGAGCTTGTTCACGGCGCGACAGGCATTCTGGATCGCGTCGTTGGAGATCAGCCACCAGGCCGGGTCGTCGAACGGCGCGCCCGACAGCAGCGACACCTTGGTGTCGGAGTCGAGGAAGACCTCCTTGAGGTAGTTCTCCATCTTGTAACGCGCCAGGGTCATGGGCACGTCGTTGATCTTGGGGTTGACCTTGGTGCCCACCGCCCACTTGGTGAGGCCCAGCAGGCCTTCCTTGTTGAAGTCGTCACGCACGAAGTGGGTCTGGTCGTCGAAGATGAACTGGCCCGAGAGTTGCGCCGCTCGATACGCCGACATCTCCATGTCGCCGGCCTCGGCTTCCTTCACGTCGAAGATCGGGCCGAACACCTTGTTCATCGCGAGGAATGCGGTGGCCATGCCTGCGCTGGAGGCGAGAAACTGCCGCCGGTCGATGTTGTGGCGCTTGGCTTCCACCCCCGCCATCTCCTTGATCAGGCCTTCGACCTGGCGCTGCTGATCGGTCTGCGGCGCCGGATTGTATTCGCCGTTGGAGACGATCTGGGTTGGAACTGGGGAACGGAACGCAGCGGTTTCGGCAGGCTCCACCTGCTTCATTTCGTCGTCGCTCAGGTGCACACCGATATGTCTCTGCATGGCTGCTGCTCCTCCGGGGGTTTATTCTTTTGGGTGGGTGCTGCTGCTACTTGTCGAACTTGTAGGGACGATCGCCCTCGTCGATGCCTTCGCACGCCAGCTTCACGTTCTTCTTCGCGTTATCGCAGGCGCCGAACTGCGACAACAGATCGGTGTTGTTGGGGTCGCAGAAATAGTTCATCTGCGATTTCGTCTGCTCGCAATTGCCGGCCCGTTCTTGCCTGGATTTGGCGTCGTCAGCCGCGGCGACCCCGGTGGTACAGGCGAGAATGGCGATGGTGAATGCTGCCGTCCATTTCATGCTGCGCTCCTCCCTGAGCGGATGGCTTCGGCCCCTTGATGCCGAACGGCAATCGGGGGCGCGACGGTCACATACGGTGGGACCAAGCGGGCGCGGCAAAGGAGGCGCCCCGGAAAACGGGCCGACTGCGGAAGATCTCGTGACAACCGCCGTTCTTCGACCGGCTGGCTGGCCCGCTCCGCAAGGGGGTCCGCGTGGTGTCATCGCAGGCGCTCCGGGCGGAGCGCAGGTCGTGACGTCAATTTATGCGCGGATGCTACCCCCGTGCGAAACGCAGCAACAAGAACTATCGGTGATGCAGCGCAGCAGCGCGGATCGTCCGGAAACCCGCATGGTTACTGACTTTGCGGTCAGTGCCGTAGACGCTTGCCGGGTTTCAGGCGACCTGGTAGCGCGCGACCGCCTCCTCGTTCCACTCGATGCCGGCACCGGGGCGCGACGGGATGATCGCGTGGCCGTCGCGAATGACAAGGGGTTCGCGCAGGATCGGCGCCGCCCAGTCGACATATTCCAGATAGTGGCAGGTCGGCGTCACCGCGAGCAGGTGCGAGCTGAACTCCGGAAACAGGTGGCTGGACATCTCCATCCCGTGCGCATGTGCCAGCGCCGCGGCGCGCAGCCAGCCGCTGACGCCGCCGATGCGCTGGAGGTCCGGCATGACGAAGTCCATGGCTTTTGCTTCCAGGGCCTGGAGCATCTCGAACGGATTGAGCAGGTTCTCGCCGGCCTGCAGCGGCGTCTTCATCGCGGCGGCGATGCGGGCGCAGCCGGTGTAGTCGTCGTGCCGCACCGGCTCCTCGATCCAGGTGAGGCCCTCATCGTCGAGCGCGCAGCCGCGGCGGATCGCTTCGTTCACCGTGAGCCGCTGGTTGAAGTCGGACATCAGCGCCACGCCGTCGCCGATGCGCGCCTTGACCGCGCGCACCGCGGCGAGATCCTGCGCGAAATCATCGCGGCCCAGGCGCAGCTTGATCGCGTTGAAGTTGCCTGCGGCGAGCAGTTGCGAGGCCTGGTCGGGCAGGGCGGCGACGTCACCGATCCACAGGCCGCAACTGTTGTAGGCGCGCACCGGCCGTGGCGTGCCGCCGAGCAGCGTGACCAATGGCACCCCCTGGGCGATCGCCAGCGCATCCCAGGCGCACATGTCGATGGCCGACAGTGCCAGTCCGACGATGCCCGGGGTATCGAGCAGCGTCAGGCGCTGGCGCAGCTTGGCGTACAGGTCGAGCGGCGCCACCGGATCGCCGACAATCAGTGGCGCCAGCCCGTGGATGGTGTCCACGATCGGCTTGAACGCCATGGCGGCGAAGGCGAACAGGTACGACCGGCCGGTGATGCCTTGCTCGGTTTCGAGGTCGACCAGTACCAGCGCCGCGTTCGGAATCGCGCCGGTCGCCGCCCTGGGCTGGATGCGCATGGGTGCACTGACGGCGCGGGCGCGCAGGCTGCGGAGGGTGAGCTGGGTCGAGGCCATGTTTGTTATTTCTCCGAAGGGGAGGGGGTCGGGAAAGCGGATATCAGGGATTCTTGGGCGCGCCGTCGGCATGCAGCTTGAGCGCCGCGCACACGAAAGCATGCGCCGGTGTCGCGACGCTGACATGTTTGCCCACCATCACGACGTTGCCGGACAGCCACGGCAGCTCCAGCCGGTTGCCGCGCTGCAGGTCGCCGAGCATCGACGCCACCATCCCCGCAGGCAGCGAGTCGGCGCGCGTCATGATCGCATCGACGGTACCGTCGTCGAGCGCGATGCCCTGCGCACGGCCCACCGCCACGACTTCGGTCGCGAGCTGCCGGAACAGGGCGCGGGTTTCGGGGTCATCGCGGATCGGGCCGATCGGCATGCGGGTGAGCGCCGTCATCGACGACATCGCCGCCAGGAACACGAACTTCTCCCAGAGCGCCTGGTTGATGTCGGGCGGTATCCGGGCATCGATGCCGGCGAGTTTGCACGCGTCGAGCAGACTGTCGACGCGCGCCGAGACGCTGCCGTCGAACTCGCCGAACTGCAGCATCGCCATGCCGCCGTTGTGCCTGACCACGCCGGGCGCCTCGATCAGCGCAGCGATGCTGGCGACCCCGCCGATGACGCTGTCGCGCCCGAAGGCGGCGATGAGTTCGCCTTCGGCATGGACCCCGTTCTGGAACGAGACGATGGTGGTGTCGTCGTGCATGAGTGGCCGGGCGATCTCGATGGCGTCGGCGGTGGACCAGAGCTTTACCGCGACCATCACCAGATCGACCGGGCCGATCGTGCTCGCGTCGGTGGTGGCGCGGGTCGGCACCAGGTGCATGTCACCCAGCGACGACAGCACCCGCAGCCCCTCGGCGCGCATCGCGTCGAGGTGCGCGCCGCGCGCCACGAAGGTCACATCCTCGCCGGACACCGCGAGCCGGGCGCCGAAATAGCCGCCGACACCGCCGGCACCGATCACCGCGATCTTCATGCTGCCGTACTCCCCTCGAATGGTTTCGAGCGGGAGTATAGAGGGAGCCGTCGTGGCGCCACCACCGGCTCGCGACAGCAACCGCGGGCATCACGGTCGGCGCTACCTGCCCCAGCGCAGCGCCGCCGTATGCACCGGTGCATCCCACAGCGAACGCATCTGGTCATCCAGCACGCACAGCGTGAGCGAGCAGCCGGCCATCTCCAGCGATGTTACGTACGACCCGGTGAGGTACCGCCCGATACGGATGCCGTGCGCATCGAGAAAACGGCGGGCGGCGTCGACCATGAGATATAGCTCGAGCAGCGGCGTGCCGCCGAACCCGTTCACCAGCAGCAGGCACTCGCTGCCGCGAGCGAGCGAGAGATCGGCGACGATCGCACCGAGCATTTCGGCGGCGATCGCATCGGCCGACGCCAGAGCGACGCGGCGACGGCCGGGCTCGCCGTGAATGCCCACACCCATCTCCATCTCGTTGTCGGTTAGCGTGAACGTGGGCGAGCCCGCCGCCGGGATGATGCAGGAGGTGAGCGCCACGCCCATCGAACGCGTGCTCGCGTTCACGCGGTTGCCGAGCGCTTGCAGCTCCTGAAGGCTGGCGCCGCGCTCGGCAGCGGCGCCCACGATCTTTTCCACGAGCAGGGTTCCGGCGACGCCGCGGCGCCCCGTGGACCACGTGGATTTTTCGACCGCCACGTCGTCGTCGGTGACGACGGTGAGCACGTTGCCGCCGCTCATCTCGGCACCCATCTGGAAGTTCATCACGTCGCCTTCGTAGTTCTTGACGATGAACAGGCAGCCGGCGCCGGTATCGACCGCCGCCACCGCAGCCATCATCTGGTCCGGCGTCGGCGAAGTGAACACCTGTCCCGGACATGCGGCGTCGAGCATGCCGTGGCCGACGAAACCCGCGTGCAGCGGCTCGTGGCCGGAACCGCCACCGGAGATGAGTGCGACCTTGCCCTGCTTCAGCACCCGTCGCGCGACGAACTTGCGTTCATCGCCGAGGCGGACGATGTCGGCGTGCGCCGCCGCGAAGCCGTCGAGGCTTTCGGCGAGCACGTTGTCGGTGGCGTTGATGAGTTTTTTCATGGGGGTTCTCCTCTCGAGATCTTGGCGCTTGCGACTGCTCGGTAGAATCGGTGCGTGAAGGCTCTTCGCCGAAAGGCATCCGCATCACCATGGTGTCGATCTTCGTCAGCAGTGTGCAGAAAGAGCTCGCGGATGAGAGGCGTGCTGTAAAGGCGTTTGTCGAAGGCGATGCCCTGCTGCGGCGTTTTTTTCGCGTGTTCCTGTTCGAGGACTTGCCCGCAACCGACCGGCGGGTCGACGAGGTCTATCTGGCCGAGGTGGATCATTGCGAGGTCTGTGTCGGCCTGTTCGGCAACGACTACGGTTTCAAGGACGCAGCAGCTGTGTCGCCCACCGAGCATGAGTTCGACCGTGCCACGACCCGCGGCAAGGTGCGCCTGGTGCCTGGTGTTGTAAAGGGAGCCGATGATAGGGCGCGCCACGCGAAGATGGCCACACTGATGCGCAAGGCTGGTGACCAGTTGATCCGGCGGCGCTTCGGCAGCGCACAGGAATTGATGGCAGCGCTGTACGCCAGCCTGGTGGGCCACCTCGAGCGAACCGATCGCCTGCGGGTCAAGCCCTTCGATGCGGCTGCGTGCGCTGAGGCGGTGCAGGATGACCTGTCGCCCGACAAGCTGGACCTCTTTCTCGCGCGGGCGCAGACACAGCGCGGCTATATCCATGGGCCAGGCACACCGATCGCTACGGCGCTGGCCCACTTGAACCTGTTGGACCGTAGCGCCCCCACGCACGCCGCGGTGCTGTTGTTCGGGCTTCGGCCGCAGCGTTTCATCCCGACGTCCGAGGTGAAATGCATGCACTTCCATGGCACGCCGGTGCGCAAGCCGATCGATTCTTACCAGATCTTCAAGGGCTCGGTGTTCGAACTGGTGGACGATGCCGTGGACTTCGTGATGTCCAAGATCGCGCGCCGGGTGGGTACACGGGCCGAGACCACGCAAGTGCCGGTGAACTACGAACTGCCCCGCGAGGCGGTGGTGGAGGCCATCGTCAATGCGGTGGCGCACCGCGACTACGCCAGTAACGCCAGCGTGCAGGTGATGCTGTTTGCGGACCGTTTGGAAGTGTGGAATCCGGGTGAACTTCCCGCGCCGCTGACCGTGGCCGAGCTGTGGCGCCCGCATGCGTCCATCCCCCGCAATCCGCTGATTGCGGAGCCGATGTTCCTGGCCGGCTATGCAGAGAAGGCAGGCAGCGGCACCCTGGACATGATTTCGCGTTGCCGCGACGCGGGGTTGGCGGCGCCCTCGTTCCGGCAAGACGGTGGCCAGTTTGTGCAGGTGTTGCAGCGGCCGT
>JANMWG010000414.1:0-15316 GCA_031393885.1 Betaproteobacteria bacterium
GTGACCTTCCAGTAGCCGAAGGCGGCGTTGGGAAAAATCTTCGACTCGGGCGTTTCCTTGAACTCCAGGAAGGTGCGGTTGATCCGCTCGATATCCTCCGCTGACAGTTCGCAGTTTTTCTTGCCGAGGTTCTTGCGCAGCGGCTTGAACCACTGGCTCGCGTCGATAAGCTGCACCTGACCCTTGCGGTGCGCGGGCTTCCGGTTCGACAGCACCCAGATGTAGGTGGCGATGCCGGTGTTGTAGAACAGATTCAGGGGCAGGGCGACGATGGCTTCGAGCCAGTCGTTCTCGATGAGCCAGCGGCGGATGTTGCTCTCGCCCTGGCCGGCGTCGCCGGTGAAGAGCGAGCTGCCGTTGTGAACCTCGGCGATACGGCTGCCCAGGGCTGACTTGCCGTTCATCTTCGAGGCCATGTTGGCGAGGAAGAGCATCTGGCCGTCGCTCGACCGGGTTACCAGCGAAAGCTCGTCTCCCCGATGCATGACCTTGAAGCGCAGGTCGCGCATGCCATCTTTCCCGCCCATGGCTTCGAGGTCTTTCTTCCAGCTCTTCCCGTAGGGCGGGTTGGCGAGCATGAAGTCGAACTCCTGGGCGGGGAACGCGTCGTGCGAGAGCGTGGACCATTCCGCACCGCCGACAATGTGGTCGGCCTGCTCGCCTTCCCCCTTGAGCAGCATGTCGGCCTTGCACACCGCGTAGGTCTCGGGGTTGATCTCCTGGCCGTAGAGGTGGCTGTCGATCTGGAGGCCGTGCCGGGCGGCGATGCCGGTAAGGGTTTCTTCCGCCACGGTCAGCATGCCGCCCGTGCCGCAGGCGCAGTCGTAGAGCAGGTACGAGCCGGACTTGAGCTGGCCTTCGATCGGGAGGAACACGAGGTTTGCCATCAGCCGCACGGCGTCTCGTGGCGTCCAGTGCTCGCCGGCCTCTTCGTTGTTGTCTTCGTTGAACTTGCGGACCAGTTCCTCGAAGACCGTGCCCATGGCGTGGTTGTCGATGCCGGCCGGCGAGAGGTCGATCTCGGGGTCGAGAAACTTGTTGATCAGCGTGCCCAGCGCGTCGGCCTTCGACAGGGTGGAGAGCTGGTTCCTGAACTTGAAGTTGTCGAGGATGTCCTGGACGTTGGGCGAGAAGCCGTTCAGGTAGTCCTCGAAGTCGGCCAGCAACTGCTGCTGGCTGCCGCGGGATTTCAGATCCCGCAGGGTGAATCGCGATGTGTTGTAGAACGCCTGCCCGGCCGCAGCGGCCAGCGCGGCCCGTTGTTCGGCGATGCCGTTGTCGTCGAGCAGCTTCCGGGTGTCGAGCACCGCTTGCTTGGTGGGCTCGAGCACCGCATCCATGCGCCGCAACACGCACATCGGCAGGATGACGTCAGGGTATTTGCCGCGTTTGAAGAGGTCGCGCAGAACGTCGTCGGCAATACCCCAGATGAAGGAAACGATCTTGTTGTGGGTCGCCTGGTCCATGTCGTGTCGAAGGATGTACACGTTCTTGTTGAGGGCGCAATTTGCAGCCCGACTCGCATGGTAGCAAGCCGACAGGCGCGCGCTGTCAGCGCGGCGATGTCTCCATCAGGGCAACGAGTGCCGACTCCACCCGGCCGTAGCCAATCCTCTCCTGTTCCAGGCGCAGATTCCGGCGGATCCGGTTGTCCCGCAGGTCATCGTAGAGCGCCATCTCGTCCGCGTTGAGCCGGGTCAGATCGCGGCGGGTCTGCTTCTCTTCCTCGCCCCATTGCGATTCGAAGGCCAACAGCGTGGCGCGATCCATCATGAAGGATTCGACGTGGCGGAACTGGCTGCGCAGTTGATCGAGAATGGCGAACCCGTGGGTGTCGATGTCGCCCCAGTAATGAATGCGGCAGCGCGACAGCCATCCGACCTGGCTCAACATCTCGAAGCCATACCCCGCACCGAAGATGGCCAGGCCGTTGTCGACCGGGGGAAAGGCCAGGAAGTTGATTTCGTTCTCGGTGATGAACACTTGCGACACGCCGGGATCGGCCCGGGCGAAGCTCGCCGCATCGAGCGTGATGTCTTGCCCGGTGGCGGAATGCACCAACCCCGGCGCGAGCATGCGAAACCGGATGCGCACCGGCTTGTCGCGGAACCCATATCGTCTCGCGAACCCGCTCGCGCCGGTTGCCGAAGCGTCGATGGCGTCTGGCGGCAGAACCAGATCGAGCAGCTCGATGAGGACGCCACGATGCGCCTCGATGAATTTGCTGTGGACCCCCGGGATGTCCACTTGTCGCAGATAGATGTCGGGCCGTGGACGGGCTTGCAACCAAGCGACAATCTCCAGCAGCCGACCCCACGCATCGCTAAGCTCGAGTGCCCGCAGTGGTCTCCTCGCCAGCCAGGCCAGCAACGCCGGCTGCCGCTGCCGGGTCTGGTCGAGCAGCCCGGTGAAGCGCGAAAACTCCCTGCGCCTGGACGTCCATGCCAGGGCGTCTTCGAGGCTATCGATCCAGACCTCCACCGGCATGGCGTTGGCGCCGAAAACGCGATGCTTGAACTCGCGCATTTCCAGGCGGCAGTGGGGCATTGCCCGCAGTTCGCCGATCCAGGACCGCACCTCGTCGAAGCGCTCGGTCAGCTCCGCCGATGTCGGCCCCTTGAATGCCAAACGTCGCGGAAAGCGTGATTCACCGGTAACGAGATCGACCAGAAGGTCACCCGCGCGCCACATCCTGTCGAGCTGTGCGCGCAGGTCGGCCGGCCTGGTCCAGGTCATCCCGCTGTCCTGGCCTTTTCGGCCCGATATTCCTCGATCGACAGGTTGCGCAGCCGGGAGGCGCGCCCGTCCTGGTTATGCACGAAGCCGACACTGGCAACGAAGGGCTCGATGATGTGGATCTTCTGCAGCGGCGTGACGATCAGAAGCTGGAGGTTCAACTGGGCGAACAGTCTCAGGCCGTATTGCGCCGATTCGTCGGAGCCGCGGCCGAAGGCCTCGTCGATGACGACGAAGCGAAACGATCGCGAACGCGCGGCGCCCCATTCCAGTCCGAACTGATAGGCGAGGCTGGCCGCGAGGATCGTGTACGCCAGCTTCTCTTTCTGCCCACCGGACTTGCCGCCCGAATCGGAGTAGTGCTCGTGCTCGACGTCGTCGTCGCGCCAGCGTTCGCTGGCGGCGAAGGCGAACCAGTTGCGAACATCGGTCACCTTGGCAGCCCAGCGGCGGTCCTGCTCCGATTGCCCCTCGCGCCCGCGAAAGCGCTCGATGATCCGCTTCACCTGCAGAAACTTCACTTCCGAGTACTGGGCGTCGTCCGAGCCGGTGAGCGCCCCTTCGGTGCAGGCCCGCATTTCGGTCTGGAAATCCCGGATGTCCGTATCCGATGTCGGCTGGGCTTCCAGGACGATGTATCGCCCCGGGTTGTAGTCGATCTGCGTCAGCGATTGATTGATGCGGGCAATGCGCTCCCGGATCGTTTCGCGCTCCCGAGCCAGTTGTGACTGGAAGTTGGCCACTTCGCGGATGGTGTTCTCGTTCAGCAGTTCCTTGAAACGGGCTTCGAAGCGGGGCAGATCGTCGGCTTCCAGGTTGTCGAGCATCTTTCGGTATTCGAAAGCGGCATCGATGCTGGCGTCGACCTCGGCGGTCTCGAGCTTGAACGCTTCCTGGTACGCCACCATGGCCTGGATGATCTTGTCGCGCAGGCGTTTGAGCTTTTGATCTTCCGCATCGATCCGGGCCTGGAGCCAGTCCCGCACATCCCGCTCGCGGTTGTCGCACGACTCGACCGTGAGCTGCTGGTCGCCCAGCGCTTCGGCACGGAAAGCATCGAGCCGCTCGACGTACGGTTCGTTCGCCGCGAATGGCTGTTCGTCTCGCAGCGCTTGCGTCTGCACGCGCAAAGCCTCGGCGTCGTGCTGCTTCTGTTCCGCCTTGGAGCGTTTGTCCCGGTGCTCCTCGAGCCCGGCCTGCGCATCGCGCAAAGCCGCAACCACTGCGTTCAGCCGTTCGGTCAATTGCTTCAGCACGTCCGAGGCGGATTCCAGCCGCTGCTTTTCGGCGCGCAACTGCTCGACTTCCACGGCCAGCACCCGATAGTCGAGTTCACGGAAATCGGCGTACTCGACCAGCTTGGCGAGAACCGTCAGCCGTTCCTTGCTGCCGGCCTGCACCGCCTGAATCTGACCGATGAGGTCACCGATCTCGCCCAGGCGTGTTTCCAGTTGTTTCGCCTTGGCGTCGAGTGCCTGGATCTTCGCGGTGTTGGTCCACCCCAGTACGTAGCGGCTGCGATCATCCAGGCGATGGCGGTCGTCTTTTTCGTGGCGTTCTCCCGCCGCCTTGATCTGCCCCGAGCGTGTGATCGCTCGTGTTTCGCGGCGAAACTGCTCTTGCGTGGCGCAACAGGCGACATCGAAGCGGCGCGCCAACTCGGATTCGATCCACTCGTAGAACGGGGAGTCCGGTTTGATGGTCAGCTTCCGCGCCAGGGAATCGCGGTGCAGGCCGGGGATGTCGGTGCGAGAACCCTGGCGCACCCGGAAGTAGACCAGGCGTCCCCTGAGGTGCGTTCGATCGACCCACTCCACGACCCGCGGGTACACGTCATCCGGCACCAGAAGCGACAGACCGAAGCCGCGCAACAGGCGTTCGGCCGCCCCTTCCCAATCGTGCTCGTCTTCGCGCACTTGCAGCAGTTCGCCCGCGAACGGCATCTCCGCTTCCGGCAGCGTCAAGGCCGTGCACAAAGCGGCTCGCATCGCCATCTGTTCAGCCGGGATGTTGCTGCGTCGCCCTTTCAGGCTCTTGATCTCGGCGGAGAGTTCATCGTGCTCGCGCTTGCCCTGCCGCAGGGTCACGCTTTTCTCGGTGAGGTCGTTCTGCAGGCTTGCCTCGCGCGTTTTCATGGTTTCGGCCATGGCAGTGAAGCGCTGCCGCTGGGAATCGAACCCGGCTTCATGGTCAGCCGGCGCTTCGCCCAGTGCAGCGGCCAGCTCGGCGTAGCGCAGCGCTTTGCGCTCGCGCCCCTGGCGGTCCTGATCCTTCTGGCGTATCTCGCTATCGAGGCGCTCCAGGCGGTCGCCACCATTTTCGGCGATGTTGCGTTTCAGGTCGGCCTCGAGTGCGCGCTGCGCTTCTCGCGTTTCTTCCATGCGCCTGACGTTGGAGTCCTGCCGTTTCCAGTCTTCGGCGAGGCTGGTGATGCGTTTGTCGAGGAGCGCGAGTTTGAGGCTGGCGAAGTAGGGTCTGAGCGCATCGCGGCAGATGCGGAGTGCTTCGCTGCCGGCGTTGAGCTCGAAGTGCCGATCGCAATCCGCTACCAGCGGCCGCAGCAGTTCGACCTGGCGCTTGGCCTTCAGCACTGCCTCGTGCGCCCGGTTCAGGTCGTCGAAGTGTCCGATCAGTGCGGTGACACGCGACGCCACTTCGAAGGGCTCGAGCATGTGGTTGCGAACGAAGTCGGTGAGGTTGCCAACCGACTTCATCGAGACCGTTTGATGGAACAATTCCAGGGCCTGGTCGTTGTCGATGCCGAAGCGCCGCCGGAACCACGCGCCATACGGCGGAAAGCTGTCGAAGACATCGCCGCCCACGGACCGCAGTCGCTTTCGCAGCGCGGCGATGTCCGATCCGAACTGGGCAAAGTCGGCCGTGATCGACAGGTCCCGCTCCGCGCCGATGAAGAAGCGTGCAGGCTGTCCGTGCGCGTCCTTCATCCAGAACACCTGCGCCAGCGTCACCGTCTGGTCATAGCCGGCGTTGTGAAAAACGCCCAGGATCACCGAGTAGTGGTTGTGGTCTCGCAGCGCGACCGGTTTGGCGGTACCGGATATCTCGTTGCGTTCTGACTTGTAGTGGCCGAGCACATAAGACCGCAGCGAGCGCTCCCGGCTGTCGGCACCAGCGGCCTTGTTGTAGGCGACGCGATGCGAGGGAACCAGCAAGGTGGTGATCGCATCGACCAGCGTCGACTTGCCCGAGCCGATGTCGCCGGTGAGCAGGGCATTTCTGCCGGCCGGGGTCAGGGTCCAGACCCGGTCGTCGAAGGTGCCCCAGTTGTAAACCTCCAAGCGGTGCAACCGAAAACCCGCGAGCGCCTCGTCGGCGGCGAAGTCGAGCCCAAGGGTTTGCGGCTCATTCATCCGCGGCACCGCCTGCGGTAGTACCGAGACTGGCCTGATAGGCCGCGAGCCGCGCATCGAAATCGGCCAACCATTGCGCATCGACGAAGGCCTTGAGGATTCGCCGCACTTCGAACACGGCCCTGTGGCTGCCTTTGTCCGTGCCGCCGCCGGATTTCAGGCGCCGCACGAATCCCAGCTCGACGATCTTGTTCACGTGAGTGTCGATCTGGTCGATCAACCGGGCCTCGTTGCTGCCGTCGGGCAGAAAGACCCGAATCAGCTCGACGATCTGGTCGCGCGTGAGCACGAGGCGCGTGTCACCGCCGCCGGCATCGAATTCCGCCAGCTTCTTGCGTAGCAGCGCCAGCAACAAGCTCACCGGGAATGACAATGGACGCCGCGCCACCAGCCGAGGCAACGCGGACGCAGGGTCGTCGTCCGCGCCGTCGGGGAGCGCCCGATGCGAGCGCAGAAAAGCGTAGCCTTCGGCCTCGTCCAGCACGAGCGCCAGTCCCAGCACCGACACGTAGTCGCGCACTGACGCCTGCAACGTGAGCAGCGCGTTCCACAGGCCCGAGTCGCTCTCCTGGTAGACCACCCCTTTGAGCAACGGAATCACCAGATGGGAGAGTTCGTGGGTTGCCGTGGCTGGTTGGAGTTCCTGGTCGGCCATCCTCATCTCACAAAGGTCACGCGTGGCACATGCGCCCGCTTCGCCTGCTCAGCGCCATCTGCTCCGGTCCATTTCCATGCAATGGTGTCGGAGATGTCTTCGTCCACCGTGGCCTTGAAGGTATCGCTGGCGAGCTGGAGATACGTCACCAGTTCGGCCAGGCCGTGTCGCAGCGGATGCAGGTCGCAAAGCGCCGGCAGCGTGATCTGCGCGCGATCCTGCAGAGCCCGCCGGATGTGCCGGACGAGTTGTCCGCGGTCTACGACCACTTGTGCATACAGTGCTGCCGCGTCCAGGTTGTCATCGCCCGACTTCAGGTCGATATCGACAATGACAGGCTTGATCGGCACTGCATGGAGTGGCCGCTCCATCGGCAGTTCGATGTCGGCGGCGGTGTCCATGATGCCCATGACTTCACCAACCGGCGGTGCGCCGCGCAATGCCAGTGCCCTGGCCTCGATGCTGCGCAGGATGTCCATGATCCGGCGGTTCTCCAGCCAGGCCTGGTCATCGAGAAAACGTCGCAATTGTTGGGAGAGCTGGGCCACCGTGCGCTGGGTGTGTTCACCGGCCTCCAGCCAGTCGTAGTGCACTCGACGCGTACGCGCATCGGGTTTCAGTTCGACGATCGGCGGCAGAGCCAACACCCGTTCGAGCAATGCCGACAGCTCTTCCTGCCGGCTGCTGGACATCAGAAAGTCCCAGAAAGCCCGGAAGCTGCGACCCTGGTCGGAGTCGGCAATCGCGTCGCGCTCCCCCATGATTTCTTCCAGCAGCGCGCCCTTGGCGCCGTCCCAGAGCGCGATGCGTTCGCGCACGCGTCGATCCAGACCGCGAAAATTGTGTTCCACCTCGCGAAAGTCGGTCAGCAACTCGCGGGCTAGCTGGGTGAACTGCTGGAAGCGGTCTTTGAGTGCCGTGTCATCCAGGAGCGGAAGATTGCCGTCCAGCACGCGGGCAATCTCGTCGTCGATGTCGTCGCGGCGCCGCTGCAGCTCTGCGATCCGGGTCTGCGGATTGGTATCGCTGCCTTCGCTCATCTGCTTGAGAAGTTCGAACAGCGTGAGCAGCCGCGACTCCGTGCCCACGAAGCTGCGCGCAGTGAGCGTGCCCAGCCAGGAAATCGCCTTCTCGGTGGCCGGTGTCAGATCGAAGTGGGGTTCGTCCGACCCCTGCCGGTAGAACTTGCGCAGCCATCCCTTGTCCGTGCTCGCCCAATCGTCGAGGTAGTGGAGGGCGGCCTTCGGGAAGGATTCCGGACCGCAGTGCTCGCGCAGGGCAAACAGTTCGTCTTCCAGCGCTTCGGCCAGGTCGGCTTGCGCCATCATGCGCACGTTCGGTGCGATGAAGACCCGCTGCAGAAAGCTGGCCACGAGTGCGGCGTGATCCGATCGCAGGAGTCGCCAGGCCGGGTGGTTCTGGCGCAACAGGTCGAGGGTGGCGTATTCGAGAGTCATGAATCTTCTTCCCGGCCGGGCGGCGGCGATTTCACGCCCTGCTATGCGTGCGTCGTGCCGCTCGCCAGTTGCATCGTCGCCCGACTCGCCTACGGATTGCCGAGGTAGTCGCGCTTGCCGATCTCGACGCCGTTGTGGCGCAGGATGCTGTAGGTGGTGGTGACGTGGAAATAGACGTTCGGCACGGCATGCCCGAGCAGGAACTGCATGCCGGTGTAGCGCGTTTCCTTGTCGCCGCGCTTGATCACGATTTCCTTGTCTTCGGTGCCGTCGATCTGCGCCGGGGTGAACGTCTGGATGAAGGCGACCGTCTTGGCGATGCGGGCCTTCAGGTCGGCCAGCGTCACCTCGTTGTCTTCATAGACCGGAATCTCGACGCCGGCAAGCCGGGCGATCACGCCCTTGGCGGTATCCGAGGCGATCTGCACCTGCTTGCTCATCGGCAGCATGTCGGGGAACAGGCGGAAGCCCGTGAGCGCTGCCGGGTCGATCTTCTTCGCATCGATGTGGGCTTGTGCCTTGTCGAGGATGGCCGAGAGGTTGCCGAGGACGTTGACGAAGCGCGGAACGCTCGCCTGATACATAGAGATATTCATGGGGACTCCAAAAAAAGTGGAACAGCGAGGACCGCGATTCTAGGGGCAAGTCGCGACAATGCCACGGGAGTCGTTACGGGCGAGAGCAGTCGGAGCCCGCGTCGCCGCCCGTGCATGGCCGCGACGCCCGCCGGAAACACCCCTAGAATCGCGGCCATGCTTTTCCGGAGAACCTGTCCATGACCGTTTGTGGTGCCGTGCGTCTGATCATCGCCCTCGTGACGATCGGGCACGGGAGCGCGTCACTGGCCCAGGCCGACGCCCAGGCACTGTTCCTGGAGGGCTACGAGTTGCTCACGGGCGGCAGGATGAAGGAGGCGGTCCCGAAGTTCGAGGCAGGCCTGAAGGTCGAACCGGACAACGCCCTGGCCCGCTTCTATCTCGGCGAGACCTTGTTCGCCCTCGGGCGGCGCAACGAGGCAAGGGCCCAATTGGCCCGGTCGCTCGAGCTCGATCCCAACAGCAAGGTGGCATCGGTGGCGCGGAAGCTCCTGGATGAACTGGACAGCAATCCTTTCGCGGGTGGGAAGGCCGATGCAGAGGTCGATACCGCCATCTACCCGCTGTCGGGCCGCGTGCTGCAGGACTGCCCGGTGTGCCCGGAACTCGTGGTCGTGCCTGGCGGCCGCTTCATCATGGGCTCGCTGCCCACCGACTTCGACCACGAAAGCGATGAGTATCCTGCGCACCGGGTGACCATAGACAGACCCTTTGCCTTGGGGAAGTACGAGGTCACCTTCGATCAGTGGGAGGCCTGCATCCGCGAGAAGGGTTGCGGACCCGTCGACGATGCCGGATGGGGGCGTGGCAAGCGGCCGGTGATCAAGGTGAGCTACGAACAGGCGCTGGGCTATGCCGAGTGGCTGTCGGAAAAGACCGGCAGCAAGTATCGCCTCCCGAGCGAGGCAGAGTGGGAGTACGCGGCGCGGGCCCGCTCCGACACGCCCCGCTTCTGGGGTCTGTCGGCCGAGCGCGCCTGCACCTACGCCAACGTGGCCAACCCGAGCACGGCGGCCGAGCCATGGTGGAACAAGGACTGGATCGCGCACACCTGCGAGGATGGCTACAAGTCGGCCACGGCACCGGTCGGTTCGTACAAGCCGAATGCGTTCGGCCTGTACGACATGCTGGGCAATGTCTGGGAATGGGTCGACGACTGTTACCACGTGTCCTACAACGGGGCGCCCACCGACGGTCGCGTCTGGGGGACGGGCGAATGCGCCGAGCACGTAGTCCGCGGCGGCGGGTGGTATGACGGCCCCTCGGTCGCGCGCTCGGCCAAGCGCTTCAGGACCCGCCCTACGTTTCGCAGCAACGTGCTCGGTTTTCGCGTGGCCAGGGAGGTGCCCTGAGCGGGGAGCGTCGTCGTCCGGGCTCCGCGCTCACCATCGCCCGCGGGACCGTCAGCTTCACGGATCCCGCTATTCCAGGCGATTCCCGTCCGCTGAAATGAGACGTCCACCCCCAGGGGGCCAGTGCCCTTGGGAGCGGCCCGGCGGGCACTGTGCCCAGCTCATCGGCCCGGTGCTGTGAAGTGCAAGCGCGCGTATTGACAACAGCTACACGTCACACCACCATGCGTGTATGTGTTGTGTATTCGCGAATGGGGGGCACTGATGCGTGACGCCGCGATCAATCTGCGGGTGCTGCCCGAGCAGCGGGACTTGATCGACCACGCCGCCAGGCTGCTGGGCAAGAACCGCTCCGACTTCATGTTGGAGGCCGCTTGCGACAGGGCGCAGGCCGTCGTGCTCGACCAGGTGTTCTTCGGTCTCGACGCCGACAAGTTTCGGCAGTTCACCGCGATGCTCGATGCACCGCCCGCTGCAAATCCCGGGCTCGAGCGCCTCATGGCGGTGAAAGCGCCTTGGAGAAAAGGTGGCGCGTGACCTTGCAGCTCCATTCGCCGCAACCGCTGAGTTCGGTCCACTTGCTGGATGATTTTGGTTGCGGCGAGGCCGTTCTCGATGAATGGCTCAAACGCCGCGCCCTGACCAACCAGTTAAGTCGGGCGAGTCGCACGTTTGTCGTGGCCGATCCGGACCAACGCGTTTACGGCTACTACGCCATGGCTGCCGGCGCGGTCTCGCACCAGACGGCAACGAGTGCCGTGCGTCGGAATATGCCCGACCCGGTTCCGGTGATGGTTCTGGCTCGTCTTGCCGTCGATCGGCGTGCCCAAGGCCTCGAGGTGGGCGGGGCACTACTGCAGGACGCGGTCAATCGGGCGGTGGCGGTTTCGCAGAACGCCGGTGTCCGGGCGCTACTGGTGCAGGCACTTCACGATCGCGCCAGGCAGTTCTATGAGCACTACGGGTTCCAGTCGTCGCCGCTGCATCCGTTGACGCTGATGCTGCGTCTGAGCACGGTGAAGCCCTGACGGTCGGCTGCCAGCCCCGGCTCAAAATTGGATCGGCACGGTGGCTTAAATGTAGATCGGCGCCGACAAGCGCGCGGCCCCGAGCGGGGAACTGCTCGTATTCGGCCTCGGCGTGCGCCTCCTGCACGATGCCATGGATCGACAGCGCCTGTTCCGCCGGCAAACCTGGGTCTATAGCGGATGACCCAGGCGCGCCCCTCCTTTCGTGCTCAAGACCGAATAAACATGGCGGCGCTGACGTTGAAGTACCTCCCCGGCTTGCCCGCCAGCGCCGCACTGATCTCGCGTTTTTCGGCCAGGATTGCGGGCAGATTGCTTTGCGGCATGACGTTGGCCAAATCGCTCTGCTTCAGGCCGCGCTGCCCGATGCGCTTCAGGGTGGTTTCACCCGTAAAGCTGAGACGGCGCAACAAGGCAGGATCGACGAAGTAGCGCGTGGCTTGCGTGCGGCCCGCGCTCTGGATCAGATCCCATTCCAGCAACCGTTTGATCCACGGTTGCAGCGCCTTGTCGAGTGGCAATACTCTCATCGAAGTGGCTCACCAGATGAGCCTGTCACAAAGGATGATGGTTGCACGGGGGGGGGCGCCGAGATATGAAGAAGACGGACTTCAACCCCGAAGAAGACGCGTCAGAGACGCCAATCTGAAGAACTTCGACGAAGAAGAGCAGGCACGTTCAGACCGGCTCAAGAAGAGCAGATTCGTCTCGGCGCTCACACCGGCCAGCAGCGCGCAGCGGCGAAGATCGCCTTCAGGTGTTTTGCGATGTTCTGTTTGCTGGTCAGGAACAGACAGGAAGCCGAACGCGGTAACCAGAGCGCTGGCCATCCCATTTCAGAATCGCATTACCGGGTTTCTTCAACTGATGTCTCGGGTTTCCTATCCACCAGAGCGTTTGCGCCGAGCAACGCTCACCAGCTTGTAGCGACAACCAGTCATGGCATATTATGCCAACAAGACAGGACACCGGAAGTTTTGCCATGCCGACCCGCAATGTTGTTCTGACGGACCATCAGGCAGACTTGGTCGAGCGGCTCGTCGCCTCCGGTCGCTACCAGAACGCCAGCGAAGTATTGCGCGAAGGATTGCGGCTGATCGAGGGGCGGGAGGCGGAGAACGGCGCTCGCCTCGCCGCACTGCGCGACGCCGCTCGCATCGGCGTCGCCGACATCGATGGCGGGCGTTTTCGCAGCTTCGAGTCACCGGCCGCGCTTGATCGCCACCTGGCAGCGATGGCCACGGAGGCGATCGGCGGAAAGGCTCCGAAGGCTCGCTCGAAGTGACCAGCGGCGCACGCCGATGGACCGTTCGCCTGACGCAGGTGGCCGAGGCCGACTTCCGGGAAATCCTGCTCTGGACGGTCGACCAGTTCGGTGAAGCGCAAGCGCGCGCCTACGCTGAGACGATCTCCGCTGCCCTGACCGATCTGACAGCAGGTCCAACTGTCGCCGGTGTGCGAGAACGTGACGACATCGGCAAGGGGCTGTCGACGTTTCATGTCGCGCGCAAAGGTCGCAAGGGCCGCCACTTTGTCCTGTTTCGCAGAGGAGGCGGTCGAGACGTGATCGATGTCCTGCGCCTTCTGCACGATGCCATGGATTTGCCGCGCCATGTCCCGCCGGAAGACTCCAGTACGTAGCCGGTGGCCCGACAACGGGCTGGCTCTTTCCGGCGTCGGCACGCTACCCTGCCGGGAGGCGTCAAAGCGTAGTACCGCAACCATGAGTAGGGCGGCGCATTGAGGGCACCGCAACTTTGCGGACCGTGGCCCAGTTCATTTCCCATTTGCGGAATCGAGCCCGCGTCTGCAGACACGGCGAGACGGCTTCCAGCCAGCCTACGGCGACCAAAATAGCACCCATTTACACCCATTCCATGGGAGGCTGCGACGGTTCTCGGCGCTTCTCCTGTGCGGCGAATGTGGACCTCTATCGCCGCACTCTATGCGGCGAATAACTTGCGCCTGCGGAGAATGCACCCCATAATCTCCGCATGAACAGCGGCGATTACACCTACATCTGGCAGGCCAGCGACTGGCCAAGTTGGCGCTTTGACCTGGCTGCCCTGGCCCAGCCATTGGCCGACGTCAGCCGCGCCCAGGGTTTGTTGATGGGCCGACTGGCCGATGTCGGCATGGCGCTGCGCGACCAGGCCAGTCTGTCGGTGCTGACCGAGGACGTCATCAAGACCAGTGAGATCGAGGGCGAGCAGCTCAACGTCGAGTCTGTGCGCTCCTCCATCGCTCGCCGACTCGGCGTCGACATCGGCGCGCTGGCCCCGGTGGATCGTCACGTCGAAGGGGTGGTCGAGATGGTGCTCGACGCCACCGCCAACTGCAACGCCCCTGTCACCCGGGATCGTTTGTTCGGGTGGCACGCAGCCCTGTTCCCCACGGGCTATTCGGGCCTGGTCCGGATCAGCGTGGGCGGCTGGCGCGACGATGCCACCGGTCCGATGCAGGTGGTCTCCGGCCCGCTGGGGCGCCAACGTGTGCATTTCGAAGCGCCGCCGGCCGACCGGCTGGAGTCCGAGACCGACCGCTTTCTGGCCTGGGCCAACAACGCATCGAACGAGCCGCCGCTGATCAAGGCCGGGCTTGCGCACTTGTGGTTCGTCACCCTGCACCCGTTCGATGACGGCAACGGCCGCATCGCGCGCGCCGTCGGCGACCTGTTCCTGGCCCGCGCTGATGGCAGCCCCCAGCGCTTCTACAGCCTGTCGGCGCAGATCCAGCGCGAGCGCAAGGCCTACTACGACCTCCTGGAGCGCACCCAGAGGCAATCACTGGATGTCACCGATTGGCTTGCCTGGTTCCTCGACACGCTGCATCGCGCCGTCGATCAGGCACAGCACACGCTCGACGCCGTGCTGGTCAAGACGCGCTTCTGGCAGCGCTGGGCTGCACCCGGTTCAGCGCCACTGAACGAGCGACAGGTGAAGCTGGTCAATCGGTTGCTCGATGGCTTCGAGGGCAAGCTCACCAGCAGCAAGTGGGCAGCGATCGCCAAGTGTTCGCCGGACACCGTCCTGCGCGACATCACCGACCTCTTGGCGCGTGGCGTCCTGCGGAAATCAGATGCGGGTGGACGCAGCACCAGCTACGAATTGAACGACGCATCCAAGTAGAACGACCAGGCACGAGGGGCTGCGCGGCTACTGCACGGGGCTGATGTCGCCGTTGTCGCGCAAGAGCGTGGAGCCGATGGCTGCGTCACGGTCTGGCCGCCAGGACGCGGGCCGTTGCCGGCGCCGGTCTACGGTGGTCGCAGGCGCGTGAGCACGCGACTGCGCCTGGGTGGCACCGCTTTGCCGCAACACCATCCGCAATCGGTCAAGGCGCTCGCCCTGGAACTCGGGCCCAAGCATTGGCACACCGTCACGTGGTGCGAAGGAACGAACACCGGGCTGCGCTCGCGTGCGGGTGCGCGCAGCACACCGGGACAGCCTGTGCGATGAAGTGCGCGAACCCGAGTGGTTGCTCATCGAGTGGCCCAAGGGTGGGTAATGGTAGCCAATCGCCCTCCGAGTTTGGGAGCAGGATGAGGGTGGTCAGTGGTAATGCACTTGCATTTACATGACAAGGGGATTGCATTACCATGAGCGCCGTACATCCCATCAATCGGAGCGGGCTATGGCTGCCACCCTTGAAGTTGAATCCACCCTGACCGATCGCTACCAGACCACGGTGCCGGAAATAGTTCGCCGCGCCCTGAGGCTGGGTAAGCGGGACAAGATTCACTACACAATCCGTCCCGGCGGTGAGGTCGTACTCTCCCGTGTAGAAATTGCCGAGGAAGACGATCCGGTGCTCGGGCAGTTCTTGGGCTTTCTGTCCCGCGACATTGCTAACCATCCTGAGCGTTTGCAGTCCATCGATGCTGGCTTCGTGCAGCGCCTCCAGTCGCTGACTGGTGGCATCGGCGTCGATCTAGATGCCGCCCTGTCGGCAAATGATGAATGAGCAAGAGTCAACCCGTTCCCTTGGTGACCAATGGCTGGACGGTATTCACCCACCCACTGTTCCTTGCCCAGCTTGAAGCAATCACTCGACAGGTCGAAGGGCACAAGCAAAAGGACCCCGTCGGGTACGTCAAGAAGAACGCCAGTAAACGACTGGCG
>JANMWG010000445.1:0-4834 GCA_031393885.1 Betaproteobacteria bacterium
AACAGCTACCTGGGCCTGATGGGCAACTGGGGTGCCGTCAAGGTCGGCTCCAACGAGCACATCTACGAACAACTGCTGTACAAGAGCGATCCTCTCGATGGCGCGGCCGGGGTCGGCGGCAACCTGAACATGATGGGTACGCCTGGCGGCAACGTGTTCACCAACGTCAATTGCGGCCTCGGCGGCGGCGGCGGTTGCGCCCAGTTCTATCGTCGTACCGAAAATTCGATCTGGTACGACTCGCCCGATATCGCCGGCTTCACCTTCAGCGGCGCCTGGGGCCTGCCGGCCAAGACCTTTGGCCCCGGCACCAAGCAAAGCGCTTCGGTCTACTCGGTGGGCGGCAAGTTCGCCCCGGCCGATCTGCCGTTCTACGTCGATGCCGCCTACGAGCGTCACAGCGATTACAACGGCATGAGCCAGATCGCCACCAACACCTATGCTGGCGCAACCCCGACCAACACCACCGACACCGGCCTTCAGGTTGGCGGCGGCGTGATGTTCGGTGACCTCACGGTCGGCGCTCGTTTCGAGCAACTGAAATACAAGGCCGATGGCGTCGTCAACGGCTTCGCCGAGTGGAAGCGCAATGCGGTCAACGTGACTGCCAAGTACGGCCTGCCCACCGGTTACATCGGTGCGCAGTTCGTGATCGCCAGCGATGCCAAGACCAAGACCGCCGGCACCGAGACGTTCAACGGCAACAAGACCGGCGCTTCGTACTTCGCGGCTGGCTACTACCACAACCTGAGCAAGCAGACCCAGGCCCAGTTCGTCCTGAGCTTCCTGCGCAACAAGGACAACGCCAACTACATCAACATCGGCCAGCCGGCCGGTGGGCGTGGTACCGACAGCACCGCGTTCTACGTGGGTCTGAAGCACTCCTTCTGATCTCCGCTCCTTCGGGAGCGAGTGCAGAAACTGAAACGGGCACCTTCGGGTGCCCGTTTTTTGTGCCCGCCGGGCCGCTCCCAAGGGCACAGACCCCCTGGGGGTGGCGAAGCGCAGCGCAGCCTGGGGGGATGTTTTGGTGCTCTCGTTGGTCTGCTGACTTGCGGTCAGGTGGCACGCCTCGCGTCCACACGCTCGATCGCGGCACGAGCGGTGACGATCGCGATGTTTTGATGGCTGCCGATCGGCAAGAGATGCTTGCGATCACCGGTTACGATCAAGCCGGCGCGAGCGGCGACCGCTGCGGCAATCACATGATCGTCGTCGGCGTCGCCGACAACCACGCGAGGTACGCTCACCGGGATGACCAGCGACACCAAGCTCGCGTATTGCGAGACAAGCGCGCTGACGCTGGTACCAAAGGCCCTGATGCGAACGGCGAACCTCGCATATCCCAGAGTGTGGGACAGTTCATCCAGTAACATCGGGCTGCTGTACAACTCGATTACGTCGCCTTCGTCGCCAACTCGATCAAGCGCCTCGACGGACCGTTCCACAGCAGTCCGGACACCACGATATTCGTATCGAGCACCAGCCGCAGGGGCTCAGGTGCCGAAGGCGGCATCAGGTTGTTCCGCGGATGCGCCGTTCGGCGCGCACCTTGCGTACTTCGTCGACGATCTCTTGCTCGATCTCCGGGGTGAGTTCGTCCTGGGGCGTACGCCGCCACATTGCTCGAAGGTCGTCGCCCGCGCGGCGCCGCAGTTGCTCGCGCAGCATGGCCTCCATTGCATCGGGTGAAAGCAAACCTGCGTTGGCTGCTGTCTGTGCCAACTCGTCGGGCAAGGTGATTTGTACGGTGGTCATGGACTATTCCTTGTGTTCAACCCTCGGCCTGTATCGTATCTCGTCACCCATCGACCGCCGAGATTGTCGGCCATCTGCCCCGACAGATAATCCGATCAGTTGCGCGCCGCCAGCTTGCCGCGCTGCGACTGCATCTTCTCGAGCGTCGCTCGAAACCCGTTCAGCCGTTCCCGCTCCGCCGCCACCACCTGAGGTGGTGCGCGCTCGACGAAGCGCTCGTTGCCGAGCTTGGCGTCGGCTTTCACGATCTCGTCGGACAAGCGGGCGATCTCGCGATCCAGCCGCGCGAGTTCGGCAGCCACGTCGATCTCGATGTGCAGCATGAGCCGAACGTCGCCGACGACCGCCACTGGTGCATCGGCTTCCGGCAGCGACTCGACCACGGTGGCTTCGGAAAGACGCGCGAGCGCCATGAGGTATGGAAAGCGTGCCCGCAGTTGGTCGGGGTGACCGACCGCGTACAGCGGGATCTTCGTACCCGGGCCGACGTTCATCTCACCCCGCAGATTGCGCGTCGCATCGATCATCGCCTTGAGCGCGGTGACGAAAGCTTCCGCATCGGCATCGATCTTCGATGGCTCGCTCACCGGATACGGTGCGACGCAGATGGTGTCGCCCGACTTGCCGGCCAGCGGCGCGACCTTCTGCCACAACTCCTCGGTGATGAAGGGGATCACCGGATGCGCAAGCCTGAGCACGGCCTCCAGAATCCGGAGCAGGGTGCGCCGCGTGCCACGCTGCGTTGCCTCGTCGCCGGTCTGGAGCTGGACCTTGGCAAGTTCCAGGTACCAGTCGCAGTACTCGTCCCACACAAAGCGGTAAATGGTGTTGGCGACATTGTCGAGGCGGTAGTCGGCGAAGCCTTTCGCCACTTCGGCTTCGGTGCGTTGCAACTGGCTGATGATCCAGCGATCGACCGGCGTGAGCGAGACCGGTGCCGGCGGTGACCCGGCGGCCGGTTCGACGCCGCAGTCCCGGCCTTCGGTGTTCATCAGCACGAAGCGGGTCGCGTTCCACAGCTTGTTGCAGAAGTTGCGGTAGCCCTCGCAGCGCTTGAGGTCGAAATTGATGTTGCGACCGAGGGTCGCGTAGGCTGCCATGGTGAAGCGCAGGGCATCGGCACCGAACGCGGGAATGCCCTCGGGAAACTCGCGCCGCGTCTTGTCGGCGATGCGCGGCGCGTCCTGCGGCTTGCGCAGCCCGGTGGTGCGTTTCTCGAGTAGCGGTTCGAGCGCGATGCCGTCGATGAGATCGACCGGGTCGAGCGTGTTGCCCTCCGACTTCGACATCTTCTTGCCTTCGGCATCGCGGATCAGGCCGTGGATGTAGACGTCCCGGAACGGCACCTTGCCGGTGAAGTGGGTCGTCATCATGATCATCCGCGCCACCCAGAAGAAGATGATGTCGAAGCCGGTGACCAGCACCGTTGACGGCAGGTATAGGTCGTAGGCTTGCTCGTCCTTGCCGGCCGGCGCCGGCCATCCGAGCGTCGAATGACACACCAGCGCCGACGAGAACCACGTGTCGAGCACGTCGTCGTCGCGTCGCAGCGCGCCCTGATACCCCCTGGCGCGCGCCTGCGCCGTCGCTTCGGCCTCGTCGTGTCCCACGTAGGCGTTGCCGGCGTCGTCGTACCAGGCGGGAATCTGGTGTCCCCACCACAACTGACGCGAGATGCACCAGTCCTGGATGCCGTTTAGCCACTGGTTGTAGACGTTGACCCAGTTCTCGGGCACGAACTTCACGTCGCCCCGCGCCACCACATCCAGCGCCACCTGGGCGATCGACTGCCCCGGAAACAGGGTGCCCTCGGGTGCTGGTTTCGACATGGCGACGAACCATTGATCGGTGAGCATCGGCTCGACGATCGCCCCGGTGCGGCCGCAGCGCGGCACCATCAGCCGGTGCGGCTTGACCGACTCCAGCAGCCCGGCCGCGCTCAGGTCATCGACAATGCGCCGGCGGGCGTCGAAGCGGTCGAGGCCGCGATAGGGCATGGCGCTGTTGTCGCTGATCTTCGCGTCGAGCGTGAAGATCTCGATGCGCGCGAGGCCGTGGCGTTCGCCGACCGCATAGTCGTTGAAGTCGTGCGCCGGCGTGATCTTGACGCAGCCGGTGCCGAACGCCGCGTCGACATAGGCATCGGCAATCACCGGGATGGTGCGATCGCTCAGCGGCAGTTGCAGTTGGCGGCCGACCAGATGCCGATACCGTTCATCGTCGGGATTCACGGCAACCGCAACGTCGCCCAGCATGGTTTCCGGGCGGGTGGTCGCCACCACCAGGCCGCGCACGCCGTCGATCGGACCTTCGGCGAACGGATACAGGATGTGCCAGAGGCTGCCGTTCTCTTCCTCGCTCTCGACTTCGAGATCGGAGACTGCCGAGCGCAGCACCGGATCCCAGTTGACCAGTCGCTTGCCGCGATAAATCAGGCCCTGCCGGTGCAATCGCACGAAGGTGTCGGTGACCACCGTCGACAGCTTCGCATCCATGGTGAAGTACTCGCGCTCCCAGTCGCACGAGTCGCCCAGCCGTCGCATCTGGCGGGTGATGGTCGCGCCGGACGCGCGTTTCCATTCCCAGACCTTGTCGACGAACGCCTCGCGGCCCAAGTCACGTCTGACGATGCCCTGGGCTTCGAGCTGTCGCTCGACCACGATCTGCGTGGCGATGCCGGCGTGATCGGTGCCGGGGATCCAGGCGGTGTTGAAGCCGCGCATCCGGTGATAGCGGGTGAGCGCGTCCATGATGGTCTGGTTGAACGCGTGCCCCATGTGCAGGGTGCCGGTGACATTCGGCGGCGGGAGCTGAACGCAGAAGGCGGGTTGTCCCGGTGCGGTGCCGGCAGCGAACAGGCCCCGCGCCTCCCAGAAGGGGTACCAGCGAGCCTCGATGTCGGCCGGTTCGAAGCTCTTGGCAAGTTCCATGACGAAGGTGGTGCGCACAGTGAAAACGACCGCGGATTATAGCGGCAGGCCTGCGCCGAATCGCGTCAACTCAAGTCGTGCGTGCGCAGTTCGTAGCCCCGATCACGATAGAAGCGGTAGCGGTTGCGTGCCGCCAGCACGTCGTC
>JANMWG010000063.1:0-11766 GCA_031393885.1 Betaproteobacteria bacterium
GGCCCACCTCAAGGGCCTCCAGCTCGACGCGGCCTACGAGTACATCAATTGGTATATGTCGGGATGGCAGGCGGGCTTCATCGCCAAGCAAGGTTATTACAGCTCCATTCCCGAGACCGCCAAGAAATTCATGACCGAGGACGAGTATGGTTATTGGTACGAAGGCAAGCCGGCCAAGGGCGAAATCAAGGATCCCTACGGTAACGTCATGGAGAAAGCCGGTTCGGTGCGCGATGGCGGGGCGTTCTGGGATCGCATGGGTAAAGTGGCGTGCTGGAATACCTTGATGGATGAAAATCAGTACATGGTCAAGAAGTGGAACGAATTCCTCGCGTCGTAAGCATAGGAACAGCAGCCCCGAATTAGAGGGGGGCGGAGTTTTGTCCGTTCCCCCGTCTTCTGTCTTCTGTCATCTGTCATCTGTCATCTGTCATCTGACCGTGAAAGTCTCGCCCACGCTGACATCCTATCTGCAGGTCGGTCCGCTGCTGCTGGTGCTGCTGCTATTCTTCGGCATTCCGTTGCTGGTGATCATCGCCTATAGTTTTTTTCAGTTCGATGGTCTTGACTCGGTTCCCGCCTTCGACTTCGTGAACTACATCGATGTACTGACTTCCGGGGTCACGCTGTCGTTGTATTTGAAAACACTTTATTACGCGTTTGTGGTCTGGGCGATTACGCTCCTGATCGGATTCACCGTCGCCTACTTTCTGGCCTTCCACGTGCAGAGCATGATTTGGCAGATGGCACTGCTCCTTTTGTGCACCGTGCCCTTCTGGACGTCCAATATCATTCGCATGATCTCGTGGATTCCCTTTCTCGGCAGGAATGGCATTTTCAATAACGCGCTCATCGGGGCGGGGATTACGAAGGAGCCGCTGGAATTTCTGCTGTTCTCCGATTTCGCGGTCATCATCGCCTATGTGCATTTGTTCACGCTATTCATGATCGTGCCCATCTTCAATGCCATGGCGCGAATCGACAAGTCGCTGATCGAGGCGGCCCGCGATGGCGGTGCCAGTGGCTGGCGCATCATCTGGGACATCGTGGTGCCCCTTTCCAAGACGGGTATCGCGTTGGGGTCGATCTTCGTGGTTACGCTGGTGATGGGGGATTTCTTCGTGGTCAAGGTCATGAGCGGCAGCCAGTCAGCTTCCGTCGCCATGGCCATGTCGAACCAGATCGCGATGGTGCAGTACCCCCCGGCGGCGGCCAGCGCCGTGATCCTGTTGATCGTCGTGAGCTTGATGGTCGCAGCGATCCTGCGTGTCGTCGATGTTCGAAAAGAGATCGCGGGATAAGCCATGCAGAAACTGCAGACCGGCAAGCGCCCCATGAGCTTCTACGCGCTGAGCGTTTTTTTCGGGTTGTTCGTGCTTTTCCTCTACGGTCCCATGTCCGCCATTTACATTCTGTCGTTTCAGGGGCCCAGCGGCGGGCTGACGTTTCCCATGCGAGGTTGGTCGTTGCACTGGTTCGATGCGCTTTTCAGCCAGCAAAGAACGGGGGATTTTGCGGGCGCGTTCACCCGCTCCATAATTCTCGCGGCGATGGTTCTCGTGCTGACGGTGGCGATTTCGGTGGTCGCCGGGCTCGCATTCCGGCGACGCTTTGTCGGAGCCGCCTTTGTCTTCTACCTGGCTGTGGCCAGCCTGATCATGCCAGGGTTGTTGGTGGGGTTAGGCGTGGGACTCACTTTTCAGACGCTGGGGATTCAGACCAAGTGGTTTGCCTCGGGGCTGGGCGCGCAGCTTACCTGGACCCTGCCTTTCGGCATGTTGATCATGTTCGCCGTGTTCAGCCGTTTCGATCGCGCCTATGAAGAAGCGGCCCGGGATCTCGGTGCGACCAACTGGCAGATCTTTCTATGGGTGGTGCTGCCTATTTTGTTTCCCGGAATGATCGCGGTGGCCTTGTTTGGATTCACACTGTCCTACGACGAGTTTCCCCGCTCCTTGTTAACTTCCGGGGCGGCGAATACGCTGCCCATGGAAATCTGGGGCATGACGACCAACGTGACCTCTCCGGCGTTGTATGCGCTGGGAACTGTCACCACGCTGGTGTCATTCATCGCCATCACGTTGGCGCTGGGATCGATCGCCATCATCCAGTGGCGCAGATCACGCCGGCCCGTTGAAAGAACAATGTCTCCGACAAAGGAACAGGAATGAATCCGGAAGAGCCGCGCGCGACCGAGCGAGGCAGTATCGTACTGGCGGGTGTCACAAAGCGCTTCGGCGACACGGCCGCGGTCAGGAATATCGACCTGAAAATACCCGGCGGGTGCTACTGCTGCCTGCTGGGACCGTCGGGCTGCGGCAAAACCACGATCCTGCGCATGATCGCCGGCCACGAATCGCCCACCGGGGGCGCCATACTGATCGACGGCGAGAACGTGGTCGACAAACCCCCCGTCGAACGCGGTACGGCCATGATGTTCCAGAGTTACGCGCTGTTTCCGCACCTGAGTTGCATGGACAATGTCGCTTTCAACCTCAAGATGCGAGGCATCAGCAAAGACGAACGGCGCGCTCGCGCGCTCGACATGCTCGATCGCGTGCGCATGAAGTCTTTCGCGGACCGGTTGCCGGCGCAACTGTCTGGCGGGCAGCAACAGCGCATCGCACTGGCGCGTTCGCTCATTACCAACCCGCGGGTCCTGCTCCTCGACGAACCGCTCTCGGCACTGGACGAGTTTTTGCGTCTGCAGATGCGCGGCGAGCTCAGGCACATCCAAGCAGAATTCGGCATCACGTTCATCCACGTGACCCACACGCAAATGGAGGCGGTGGCGCTGGCCGACATGGTGGTGGTGATGGACCAGGGCCAGATTGAGCAGGCGGCCTCGGCCCGCGACGTCTACGACCGGCCGCGCACTGGCTACGTGGCGCACTTCATGGGTGGCCAGAATGTGCTTGCCGGCGCGGTAACCGCACGCCAGGCAGGTATCGTCACCATCGCCAGCGGAAATAAGAAAATCGACGTCTCGGCCCCGCCTGCGGCCCCGGCGGTGGGTGAGCAGTTCGAAGTCGCGGTGCGCCGCGATCGCGTGCGCCTGAGCCGCGCGCCCTCGCAGGCAGCCGATGCCGGCGTCAACGCCGTAAGCGGGCGTGTCAGCGCCATTGAGTATCAGGGGACCTGGCTGAAGATCTCGATTGAGGATGCCTGCAGCGAGGGCTTCGTCGCCAACGTCCCCGACGATATGTTTTTCGCAGATCCATTGACGATAGGCGATCCCGTGATTGCCCGTTGGGATGCGAGGCAGTTGCATTACCTGGTTGCGCGGGCCGATCGGGCTACGGGGGCGGTTCGTGCTGCTGCGGCGGCTAATGCCACGGTGGTCTCGGCGGGCTAGCCATGTGCGGGCTGTGTGGCGTTTTCCTGGGCGAAGCGCACTGGGCTGACGTGACCGTGAGTGCGCCCGGCATCGGCGGACGTACGCGCCGACACGAACGGCTGCACCGCGTCGCGCAGGCCAATCGCATTCTGAAGCACTACGGATTGAAGCTGAGCGACTGGCAGGCAATCGCATACTTGCTCAGCAGCCACACTGGCCAGACGGTCATCGCGCCCAGCGTCGCCGCCGTCTGGCCGGCGGCCGAAAGCTTGCGCAAGAAACTGATCGATCCGCTCGATGCGCAGCTTATCGAAGTTCTCGAACGGGATTGATCAAGGACAGAGCGCACGATGACCTCCAGCACCAATCTCACGCCGGTCAACGTCCTCACGGGTTTCCTGGGCAGCGGCAAGACTACGCTGCTGCAGCGGCTGCTGCGTTCGCCGCGCATGGCGCGCACCGCCGTGCTGATCAACGAGTTCGGCGAAATTGGCCTGGACCATCTGCTGGTGCAGCATGTCGATGAGGCCGTCGTCTTGCTGCAAAGCGGGTGCATCTGCTGCAGCATTCGTGATGACCTCAAGCTCGCGTTACGCGATCTGCTGAGCCGGCGCGAGCGCGGCGAGATTCCGGCCTTCGACCGGATCGTCATCGAGACCACCGGGCTGGCGGATCCGGGCCCCATTCTGTACACGCTGTTGAGCGAGCCGGTGATCCGGCATCATTTCCAGCTCGGCAACGTAATTTCCACCGTGGACGTGGTGAACGCCGGACTGCATCTGTCTCGCAATCGCGAGGGCATCAAACAAGTGGCTGCCGCCGACCGGCTGGTCCTCACCAAATCTGATCTGGCCGAGGCGGGGCAAACCGATATCGTACGCAGCGAACTCGCGCGACTGAATCCGTCAGCAAGGATCTGGGACGCCGCGCAGGAACCCGTCGACGCAGACGTCCTGCTCGATGCATTGCCTTTCGCGCCTGCACCGGGTCAGGCACGGTATCGGTTCGAGAATGGGAGCACGCGTGCGCGGAAAGACGGCGCGTCCGGCCCGGGCTCGGCGAACGGGCTACACACGGAGGCGGTCTCGAGCATGAGCCTGATCCTGGATCGACCGATGGACTGGACCGCCTTTGGCATCTGGCTCAGCTTGCTCCTCAACCGACACGGCGATAACGTGTTGCGGGTGAAAGGCATCCTTTGCGTGGAAGGCAGCGACACGCCGGTGTGGATCAACGGCGTGCAACACATCGTGCATACACCGCAGCATCTGGAGCGTTGGCCCTCGGACGACCACCGCTCGCGCATCGTTTTCATCACGCGCGGCATCGATCCGGGACTGTTGCGCCGCTCGCTCGAGGCTTTTTGCCGATTGCGTGCAGTGGAGTTGGCGGTGGCATAAGGCCGCGGTCGCGCAATCCGCTCACCCTCGGCCTGAGCCACCTGGACATCGTCAGCGGCGCCGGACACGATGCCATCTACACGGCGAGGGTCGCACCGACCAGCATGATATTCGTGCCCTGCGAAGGCGGCATCAGCCACAACGAGATCGAGAACGCCAAGGCGGAAGATCTGGCCGCGGGCTGCAACGTGTTGTTAAACGTGATGATCGACAAGGCGCGGATCGCCGCTTGAGCGGATCGCTAATAAAAGGGGCGCGCAATGGGAAGCCACGGATGAAACCAAAGATCGTGCTGTTGGCCACCGGCGGAACCATCGCGTCGCGTCATGACCCGCTGCTCGGCAGCACGGTTGCTTCCCAGCGCGCCGATGAGCTCCTCAAAATATTGCCGCAGGTCGCAGATTTCGCCGAGATCGAAGTTTACGACCTGGCGACCATCCCCAGTTACGAGATGGATCTGCAGTTCGCTTTCAGTCTTGCCGGGCGCATCCGGGATGCACTCTCTAGGCCGGAGGTGGCAGGCGTGGTGGTCACGCACGGCACCGATACGATGGAGGAGACCTGCTATCTGGCCGATCTGCTGCTTGATTCCGACAAACCGGCGGTGTTCACCGGCGCACAGCGGGCCCACGATGATCCGCAATCCGATGGCCCCCGCAACTTGCTAAACGCCTTGCTGGTTGCGGCGTCGCCTTTGGCGCGTGGACTTGGTGCGATGATCTGCTTCAACGCCACCCTTCACGCGGCGCGCGACGTGACCAAAGTCCACGCTAGCGCCGTGGAAACCTTCCAATCGTACGAGCACGGCGCGCTGGGCGAGGTCGATGGCAATACGGTCATTATCCACCGACGGCCCGTCCTGCGCCGCTCCTTCAGGATTGATCGGCTCGAGCAAAACGTGGAACTGTTCCGGCTCGTTCTCGGGATGGATCTTCGGGGCGTTGAGGCTGCCATCGAGCGTGGCGTCGCGGGCCTGATCATCGAGGGATTCGGCCGCGGCAACGGACCCTCGCGGCTGGCCGAACTCGTGCGGCGGGCCACGCGCAAGAAAATTCCGGTTCTGGTCACGTCGCGCTGTCCCGCCGGCCGTGTGCAGGCGATTTACGGCGGCGGCGGCGGGGGCCGCGACCTGGTCGATGCGGGCGGAATCTTTACGGGCGATCTGAAGGGGCCCAAGGCAAGGCTGCTGTTGATGGTATTGCTGTCCGGCGCCGAGAGCGGGAAGTCGATTGCGCAAAGCGTGGCCGCGCTGGCACCCTGAACCGTCGCACATAACGGATACTAAAAAACAAACGTTGTTCAAAGAGGAACGCTAGATGGTTACGACACTGATAAAGAACGGGAGGATCGTGACGGCGGTTGATGATTACACCGCCGATATCATGGTCGTCGATGGCCGCATCCAGACCATCGGCAAGAACATTGCCGCTGGCGCAGACGTCAAGGTCCATGACGCGACTGGGCTATTGGTCCTGCCCGGCGGCGTCGATGTGCATACGCACCTGGACTGGGAGTTCGGTCCGACGCGTACCGTCGACACGTTCGAAACCGGGACCAAGTCCGCCGCGTTCGGCGGAACCACCACGCTCATCGATTTCTGTAACCAGACCGCGGGAAAAAGTCCGCTACTCGGGATCGAGGACTGGCACAAACGCCGCACCAGCGCCTGCGTAGACGTCGGCGCGCACATGATCATGCTCGACGTCAACGACCAGAGCCTGGCCGACATGAAGACGCTAATCAGGCACGAAGGGGTCACCAGCTTCAAGCTGTTCATGGCTTACCCGGGCGTGCTCATGGTGGACGACGGCGCGCTGTTCAAAGCCATGCGCGTGGCAGGTGCCAACGGCGCCATGACCTGCGTACACGCGGAGAACGGTCCGGTCATTCAGGTGCTTATCCAGGAAGCGGTGGCACAGGGCCTGCGAGCGCCGAAATACCACGCCACCACTCGTCCGTCGATCCTCGAAGGAGAGGCTACGCATCGGGCGATTTGCCTGGCGGAACTGGCCGGCGCACCGCTCTACATCGTTCACCTGTCGGCAGCAGAAGCGCTGTCGGCGGTGACGGAAGCGCGCGACCGCGGTATTCCCGTCCATGCCGAGACCTGCCCCCACTACCTGTTCCTGACGGCGCAGGAATATGAGAAACCCGGGTTCGAGGGCGCCAAGTACGTCATGACCCCACCGTTGCGCGATCACCACCACCAGCAGCACCTATGGCGCGGCCTGAAGACGGACGATCTGCAGGTGGTGTCGACCGACCATTGTCCGTTCTGCTTCAACGAACGGCCTCACGGCTTGAAGTTCTCAAAGCAGCAGGGCGCGGACAGTTTCAGCGAGATCCCCAATGGCGCGCCCGGAGTCGAGACCCGGTTGCCCCTTATCTTCGACGGTGCGGTCGGGAAGCAGGGCATGTCGATCAACCGCTTCGTCGAAATCACCTCGACTGCGCCGGCCAAGCTGTTCGGCCTGTTCCCGCGCAAGGGTACGATCGCCGTGGGAACGGACGGGGACATCGTGCTGTTCGATCCCAAAGAGCAGTGGACCATTCGCGCGGCGGAACAGCACAGCCGGATCGATTACAGCCTGTTCGAGGGGCGGCCGATAACGGGTCGGGTGAAGAAAGTTTTTTTGCGCGGGCAGTGCATCGTCGATGGCAGCAGCTGGCTTGGCCGCGCCGGCATGGGGGAATATTTGAAGCGCGGAGAATCCGGAAAAATATGATGGGAACGAAGCGCATCAAGATCAGCACCGGGCCGTTCGTATTTGTCGCGCGCATGGAAACCGAAAAAGCGCCGGCGACCTGCGCCCTGTTCGCGGGGCTGTTGCCGTTCAAGAACAAGGTCATCCACTCGCGCTGGAGCGGCGAAGCGGTCTGGATTCCTTTGGGCGAGATGGCAACGGGACTGGCGTTCGAGAACCATACCAGCCACGGATCTCGAGGTGACTTATTGTTCTATCCCGGCGGGTTCAGTGAGACGGAGATCCTGTTCGTGTATGGAAGTTCGCGCTTCGCCAGCAAGATGGGGCAACTAGCCGGTAATCACTTCTTGACGGTAGAACTGGGACGCGAACATCTGGAAGCGTTCGGCAAACTCGTTCTTTGGCAGGGTGCTCAAGATATTCTGTTCGAGAGTATGGCCGACTAACGATTCCGCTCAATCGATTCTTGCGCGCTGAGTTCAATCATTGCAAACACACCTGTGAGCAGTTGCTGGGGCGTCGGCTGGACAAGTCGAGCTTCCGGCGGCGACTCGCCGACCGCGATCTGGTCGCGCCGGTGGAGGGGGCGCTGCGCGGCGGCGCGTTCCGGCCGGCGCAGCTGTAGCGAAAGGAGCAATTTGCCAAAGCGGCTGTTCACGAGAACAAACCCAACAAGTACCCGCACTCTGAAGCCGTGCTGAATCAGCATTTGGGAGCAGAACGACTCGGAGCGATCCGGGACACGGGACACGCCTTGGGGAATCTGCGCGAGGAAGGCAGGGCTGCCATAGAGGCACCAGACCTACTGGTCTATCGCGATGATCCGCCGGAAATCCGGTTCGCCGAGTGCAAGCGCGCCGACACTGGCGACAAGCTCAACCGGCGCCAATTGATTGGTTTCATGCTTATCGGAGCAGCGCTTCGTTGCCCGATCGACATCTTTGTTCTGCATGCAAACACGGCAAGGTCTCCGCAATCTTCGCAACTCGAGTTCGACTATCCCCAATTGGTCAAACTTGACGGCCTCATGAATTGAGGTGCCGAGCCCGATTTCGGCCACCAGCGCCGTGGCAGTAGCGGGTCCGGCATTGCAACAGCGCTACACCCGCACCCCGAGCCTGCGCTCCTCCGCCCGCACCAGCGCGCTGATCGCCTCGTTGCAGGGTGCCGAAAGTTCAACCGCGCGCGCGGCCGGACCGATGGCACCGTTGATCGCATCGATCTCCGAGGCGCGTTTCTCCATCAGATCGAGCAGCATCGACGGTCTTGCCTGCGGGATCTTCATGCCGAAGGCGCGCACGTACGCCACCGGATCGTCGAAATCCAGCCTGACGCCACGCGCCCTGGCCACATCGTAGGCTTCGCGCGCGCACGTCGAGGCGACCTGCCAGGCATCGGGATCATCGATGACCTCGATGATCGTGCGCCGCGTGACCGTGCAGGTGCCCGAGAAACCGACATTGCAGATGAGCTTTTCCCAGACGAGCTGTTCGATGTCGTCGAAGCACTTCACCTTGAATCCGGCCCCGCGCCAGACATTGGCGACGCGCTCCAGGCGTGGCGTGATCGCGCCGCTGAATTCACCCAGGCGAACCTGCTCCCAGCCATTGTGATGCGCGTGGCCGGGGCTGCGCATCGAGGCGCCGAACCCGCCGACCACGCCCACCATCAACCGGTTCGTGCCGAGGATTCGCGCGGCGGTGTCCGGACCGCCGAGCCCGTTCTGGATCGAAATGACATCCGTGTCGGGGCCCATCAGTGCCAGCGCGGCGGTGGCGCCGGCCTCGACGTGCATCGCCTTGGTGGCGATGATGACGAGATCGCACACGCCGACATCCGCCGCGTCGGTCGTGGCGCCGATCCGCACGGTGCGGTCCCCGGATGCGCCTTCCAACCGCAGCCCCCGCTCGCGGATGGCATCGACATGCTCGCGCCAGCGATCGACCGCCCATACCTCGTGACCACCGCCGAGAAGGGCGGCGTAGACACTGCCCATCGCACCACAGCCGACGACGGCGATCTTCATGGCGTTTCCACCCTCATGTCTTGCTCCCGAACCTGTGCGCCGCATTTTCGAAAGCGACGTAATGATCACTCTTTCCGCGGCTGCGGTGCGCCGCGCTATCGCCAGTGCGGCGGATAGGTCTGTTGGTATCCCGGAAGCGCCTCGATCCGCGCCATCCATGCGCCGACATGCGGATGACGCTCGGCCATCGGGAGGAACGGCAGTTCGAACAGACGGGCCGCATCCTTCGATGATGCCCGCAGGATCGACTGGATGTGCGGAAACACCACGAAGTCCGCCGCCGTGATCGCATCGCCGGCAAGATAGGGCGCACGCGACAGCATGGCGTCGAGCCCGCTCAATTCCTCTTCCAGCGTGATCACCGCGGCGCGGACCTGCGCGGCCTTCTCCTCAGCCTTGCCGAAGTAGAGCGGCAGGATGAAGTCTTCCACCGCGTGGTCGATGTACGACGTGTATTCCGCGATCACGCGCCAGATGACGCCGGTCGCCTCGGGGGTCGAGCCGAACAGAGGCTTGTCGGGGTAGCGCCGGTCGAGATAGGCCAGGATGGCCAGCGATTCGTAGACCACGACGTCACCGTCCTTGAGCGTCGGGACCCGGCCGCGCGGATTGAGCGCCAGGTACTCGGGTGCACGCAGATCGCCGGCCGAAGCCGACAGCACGCGCGAGGTGTAGTCGAGGCCCTTGTGGAGCAGCGCGAGCTGCACGCGCCACGCATAAGGGCTGCCGTGGATCCAGAACAGTTCGCGAGTCATTGCGGGTTCTCCTCGATGGGCTGGCGAGGGAGCATCTTCGTCAGGCGGTTTTGGTCCCGAGTGTACCCTCTCGGGACACGGTCGCCGCGATGGGATCCACGCCCGCGGCTGGGCAGGTGCGATCATCCGGTGTGATACTTCGGCGTCATCGATCATCGCCCCCGAACCCATGCCATCCGACCTCGTCGCCATCGAGAACCGCCTGTGGGCCGCCGCCGACCAGCTCTGGGCCAACACCGGCCTGAAGCCGGCGGAGTTCTCGACGCCTGTACTCGGCCTGATCTTTTTGCGCTATGCCGACAAGCGCTTCGGCGAAGCGGGCGCGCTGCTCGACGCCAAGGGCATCCCGCCCGGCGAGCGGGAGCCGATGGACTACCAGGCCGAGGGCGTGCTCTATCTGCCCGATCAGGCGCGCTTCTCGCACCTGCTCACTCTCACCGAAGGCGCCAACCTGGGCAAGGCCATCGCCACCGCCATGGCGCAGGTGGAAGAGCACAACCCCGAACTGAAGGGCGTGCTGCCGCGCGGCTACAACCTGCTGCCCAACGCCACGCTGGTCGAACTGCTGCGACTGCTGGCGCCGCTGGATCTGGAAGGCGACGCCTTCGGCAAGGTCTACGAATACTTCCTCGGCAACTTCGCGCTCAAGGAAGGCCAGAAGGGCGGGGTGTTCTACACGCCGACGAGCATCGTACGGCTGATCGTCGAGATCCTGCAGCCGTTCCACGGCCGCATCTTCGACCCCGCCTGCGGCTCGGGCGGCATGTTCGTGCAAAGCGCCGCCTTCGTGCAGCGCCACCGGAAGAACGCCACCCGCGAACTCACCGTGTTCGGTACCGAGAAGGCCGGCGACACGGTCAAACTCGCCAAGATGAATCTGGCGGTGCACGGCCTCTCGGGCGATGTGCGCGAATCGAACACCTACTACGAAGACCCGCACAAGGCGCTCGGCCGCTTCGACTTCGTCATGGCCAATCCGCCGTTCAACGTGTCCGGCGTCGACAAGGACCGGCTGAAGGACGACCCACGCTTCGCCATCGGCCTGCCGACCACCGACAACGCCAACTACCTCTGGATCCAGCTCTTCGCATCGAGCCTCAACGAGAAGGGCCGCGCCGGCTTCGTGATGGCCAACTCGGCCGGCGACGCGCGCGGCAGCGAACTCGAGATCCGCAAGAAACTGATCCAGAGCGGCGCGGTGGACGTGATCGTGAGTATCGGGTCCAACTTCTTCTACACCGTCACGCTGCCGTGTACGTTGTGGTTCTTCGATCGCAGCAAGGGCAACAGTCCGCGCAAGGACAAGGTGCTCTTCCTCGATGCTCGGCTGCTCTTCAAGCAGGTGACCCGAGCGATCCGCGAGTTCACGCCGGCGCAACTGGAGTTCCTGGCGAACATCGTGCGGCTGTATCGGGGAGAGGTGCCGGAGTTCGAGGCGGGGAGTCAGGCGATGGTGGGAGAGCGATTTCCGGGTGGCGCATATGCCGATGTGGCGGGATTGTGCAAGGCCGCGACGGTGGCCGAGATCGAGGCGCAGGGGTGG
>JANMWG010000453.1:0-6972 GCA_031393885.1 Betaproteobacteria bacterium
CCGTTCAAGCGCCTGGCCACCACCGTGAAGCAACACTTCGAGGCGGTCGTGCGCGGCATGCTCGATCACCGCTCCAACGCCTTCGTCGAGGCCATGAACGGGATGATGCAGCAAGCCAAACGCGCGGCGCGCGGCTTCAGAACCGCCACCAACTTCATCGCCATCGCCTACCTGCGATTGGGCAAGCTCACCCACTTGCCAACCTCACCCTTCGTCCCGGCCACTGCGCTGTCGGTGGGCGTCACCATCCATCGGATGTGAAGTCAAGTTCCACTCGAAACGGCATAGAGCCAGTACAGGGCGGGTATCGTCTGGGTGAAGTTCGTCGGCACCCCTGCGCAGTACGACCGCATCGATGGGGAGAGCGTGAATGACTATCAAGCCGATCCGAAACGACGACGACTTGAAGGCGGTATTTCGCCGACTCGAATCCATCTTCCAGGCCGACGAGCAGACACCGGAGGCGGACGAACGGGACGCGCTCATGACACTCGTCGAGGCCTACGAGGACAAGCACCATGACTTCGGCCCGAAATCGTGAGCGTTCAGGTCGATCGCTATACTGCAAGCCTCCCTTGTCGGTGAGCGCCATCTCGTGTGCAGCGGAAAATCCCACCGTCCGGTGACAGACCTCTTCAAACGCGTGGTACTCGCGCGACGGTGGCTGACCTTCGTCGTCATGTGCCTGAGCTTCGCCGTGTTCGGTGTTGGCACCGTGAATCTCTTCAACGTGTTTCGTGCCAATGTCGACTTGATCGCCAGCAACGGGTTCATGGCGCTTGCCGACGGGGCCGCGCAGCAGTTCGTGGAATTGCTGTTGACGCTGATGCTGTGCATGCTGGCCTACATTGTTTTCAAGGCCTGTGAATACCGTCTGGTCCACCTTTTGTCCGATGCGCACTCGAAAGAAGATGTTCCGTAAAATTCGCTGTCCTGTCGCGCAATGAGCACCCGTCTCGATCAGCTCGACGCTGCGACGCTCGCGGGGCGGCTCACTCGCCGCAAAGTCACGGCGGAGGCCGTCCTCCGGGCGTTCATCGAGCGCATCGACGAGCGCGAACTGGTCGTGCGCGCATGGGCTCACCTCGATCGGGAGGCGGCGCTGGCGGCGGCGCAGGCGCTCGACCGTGGCGCTATCCGCGGCCCGCTGCACGGTTTTCCAATCGGCGTGAAGGACATGTACGACACGTTCGACATGCCCACTGCCTACGGGTCGCCGATCCACGAAGGTCATCGACCGACCACCGATGCCGCCAGCGTCGCGCTGTCGCGCCGCGCGGGAGCGATCATTGTCGGCAAGACCGTCACCACCGAGTTCGCGACGTTTTCGCCTGGGCCGACGACCAATCCACGCAACGCGGCCCACACGCCTGGCGGCTCGTCCAGCGGCTCGGCGGCCGCCGTCGCTGCCGGCATGGTGCCGGTGGCTTTCGGTACCCAGACCACGGGCTCGATCATCCGGCCCGCGGCGTTCTGCGGCGCCGTCGGCTACAAGCCGACGTTCGGCACGCTGTCGCCCCTCGGCGTGAAAGCGATCACCTGGTCTTTCGATACCGTAGGGGTGCTCACTCACGCGAAGCGTCGCCGACGCCGCGTTTTTCGTGGGCACGCTGTCGGGGCGCGCCGCGCTGTGCGTGAACGAGCTTCCACCCGCACCTCGCATCGGTATCTGCCTCACCGCCCAGTGGCCGATGGCGCTGCAGGAGACGCAGGCATTGTTCGAGCAACTGCCGGCCCGTCTGGCGGCACGCGGTGCCACGGTCGAGCACGTCGAACTCCCACGGGCCTTCGACGGTGTGAACGCCGCGCAGGACACGATCTGGGAGTACGAGATGGCGCGCTGTCTGGCGGATGAGCATCGGCGCTCGCCGGACCGTATCGGCGAACGCCTGCGGCGGCAGCTCGATGCCGGTCTCGCGATGACCCCCGAGCGCTACGACGAGGCCATGCGGCTCGCGCGCGCATGCCGGCTGCAGGTCGATGCGGCGCTGGGCGACTGCGACGTGCTCGTGGTGCCGTCGGCCCCGGGCGAGGCGCCCCAAGGCATCGACGCCACGGGCGATCCGGTGTTCAATCGCACCTGGAGTCTGTTGCATACCCCCGCGATTCACGTGCCGGCCGGGCAAGGCCCCAACGGCCTGCCGCTCGGCGTGCAGATCGTGGGCCGCATTGGCGACGACGCCCGTGCACTCGCGTGCGCGGCTTGGGTCGAGCGCGCGCTGAACTGACGCAGGCTACACTTGAGGGCGTTTCGATTCCGGGAGGCGGCATGGCGAGGCTGGACGGCAAAGTTGCATTGATCACCGGCGCGGGGAGCGGCATCGGTTTGGCAGCCGCAGAGCTGTTCGCCCGCGAAGGCGCGAAGATCATGCTCGTGGGGCGTAACGAGCAGGCGCTGCGGGCGGCGGTGACCCTGATCGGCGCGGATCGGGCGAATGCGGTGGTCGCCGACGTGTCCCGACCCGAAGACAACGAGCGGATGGTGAAGGCGGTGCTCGATCGCTATGGCGGCCTCGACATCTTCCTCGCCAATGCCGGTGTGGAAGGCGTCACTGCCACGATCGAAGACTATCCGCTCGACGTGTTCGACCAGGTCATGGCGATCAACGTGCGCGGCGTGTTTCTCGGGTTGAAGGCAGCGATCCCGGCGCTGCGCAAGCGCGGTGGCGGCAGCATCATCGTCACCTCGTCCATCGGCGGCATCCGCGGGCGCGGCCAGGGTAACTCGGCCTACATCGCCAGCAAGCACGCCGAGATCGGACTGATGCGCACCGCGGCCCTGGAAGGCGCGGCGCATGGCATACGCGTCAATGCGGTGCTGCCCGGCCCGACCGAAACCCGCATGATGCGCAACATCGAAGAGGGCCGATCCCCGGGCGCTCCCGAGAAGGCGCGCGCGGTGCTCCTCGCCAACCTGCCGATGAAGCGCTACGGCACCCCCGAGGAAGTGGCTAACGTCATGTTGTTCCTCGCCTCCGATGACGCGAGCCTTTGCACGGGTGGCGTGTATTCCGCAGACGGCGGGCTGTCCGCGTCGTAGGCAGGCGACTGGCATTCCGTGGTTGGACTATCGTCTGCCAAAGCCTCCACGGAGATGGGGCGATCATGAACGACACTGGTACGCCAGTGCCAGCATCTGCGGCAACAACCGCGTGGTGCAGGTGGGATTGACGGCGCGTGACCTCGAGCCTTTCATCGGGCCGAGCGGCCGGGTTTCCGAGGTGCTCAACCGCAAGCGGGCGCTGAGCCTGCGCATGGTCAAGCGGCTGCACGACGGACTGAAGATTCCTTACGAGAGTCTGCTCACCGAGACTTGACATGAAATGCCCGATCTGCGGTGCGGCAAAGCTGGTGCATGACATCCGCGACGTGCCTTACACCTACAAGGGCGAGTCGACGACCCTTCCCCACGTGACAGGCGAATTTTGTCCGGCCTGCGACGAATCCGTTCTGGAGGCATCGGAATCGCGCCGCACGATGCAACTGATGCTGGCCTTCAGCAAGCAGGTCAATGCTGCTTTCGTCGCCCCGGACTTCATCGCCAGCGTGCGCAAGAAGCTCGACCTCGACCAACGATAGGCCGCCGATATTTTCGGCGTAGGTGTCAATGCGTTCTCCAGGTACGAGAACGGCAAGGCCAAGCCGCCGCTGGCGCTCGTCAAGTTGCCGAAGGTGCTGGATCGCCACCCGGAACTGCTGGGCGAGGTGAGGGAGTCATGACTGAAAAGGCCTACACAGGGAAACCCGAGATGCCCACCTACACCGTTCATGCACCCGCCGGTACGCTCACTGCGGAGCAGAAGCAGCGCATCGCCAAGGAGATCACTCGCGTTCACAACGAAACGACGGGCGCCCAGACTTTCTTCGCGCAGGTATTGTTTGCCGATGTTGCCCCTGGGAACTGGTTCATGGGAGGCGCGCCCCTCCTGGACAAGCAGATGTTCGTCCACGGGCAGATTCGCGGTGGCCGCTCGCTCGAACTCAAGCAAACGTTACTGAACAGGATCCTGGATGTCACAACTGAGGCATCCGGATTTCGCCGAAACCAGACGTGGGCCTATATCGTCGAGCTGCCTCCTGCACTCATGGCCGAGTACGGACACATCCTGCCCGAGCCGGGTGCGGAAGCCGCATGGCTCTCGGCGTTGCCGGCCGAGGACCGCGCATTCATGGAGATGATCGGGGGCTGATCTCGCCGACCCGACAAGTTCTCGTGCCAGACTGGCGCTCGATCCCGAGGAGACACGAGCATGCATCTCGACTCGCCCAAGGTCGGCGCCTCGAACCCGGCGCGGCCGAACAAGATCGTCAGTGCCGCCGAGGCGGTGCGGCTGATCCACGACGGCGACACCGTTGCCACGGGCGGCTTTGTCGGTATCGGCTTTGCCGAGGGCATTGCGATTGCGCTGGAAGAGCGCTTCTTGGCCACCGAAGCGGAAACCGGCAGCGGCTCACCCCGCGCGCTGACGCTGGTGTATGCCGCCGGGCAAGGCGACGGCAAGACGCGCGGGCTCAACCACTTTGGCCACAAGGGCCTCGTCAAGCGCGTCGTCGGCGGCCACTGGGGGCTGGTGCCCGCGCTCCAGGCGCTGGCGGTGGCGGGCGAGATCGAGGCCTACAACCTGCCGCAAGGCGTGATCACGCACCTGTTTCGCGACATCGCGGCCGGCAAGCCGGGCACACTCAGCCAGGTCGGCCTCGGCACCTTCGTCGACCCGCGCCATGGTGGCGGCAAGGTCAACGCCGTGACGAAAGACGATCTGGTGCGGCTGATGGAGATCGACGGTGAGGAGGTGCTGTTCTACAAGGCTTTCCCGATCAACGTGGGCATCATCCGCGCCACCACCGCCGATGCCGACGGCAACCTGACGATGGAGCGCGAGGCGCTGACGCTCGAAGCGCTGGCCATCGCGATGGCGGCGCACAACAGCGGCGGCATCGTGATCGCCCAGGTCGAGCGCCTGGCCGAGCGCGGCTCGCTGAACCCGCGCCAGGTCAAGATTCCCGGCGTGCTGGTCGATTGCGTGGTGCTGGCCGAGAAGCCCGAGCATCACATGCAGACCTTCGTCACCCAGTACAGCGCCGCCTTCGCGGGCGAAATCCGGGTGCCGGTGAACGCCTTGGCCCCGATGCCGATGGGCGCGAGAAAGGTGATCGCGCGTCGCGCTGCGCTCGAACTCAAGCGCAACGCGGTGGTGAACCTGGGCATCGGCATGCCCGAGGGCGTGGCCGATGTGGCGACCGAAGAGGAAGTGATCGACCTGCTGACGCTGACCACCGAGCCGGGCGTGATCGGCGGCATTCCGGCCAGCGGCCTGAACTTCGGCGCCGCGGTCAACACACAGGCCATCATCGACCAGCCGAGCCAGTTCGACTTCTACGACGGCGGCGGGCTCGACGTGGCCGTGCTCGGCCTGGCGCAGGCCGATGCGCAGGGCAACCTGAACGTCAGCAAGTTCGGCCTCCGGCTGGCCGGCGCGGGCGGCTTCATCAACATCAGCCAGGCGGCGCGCGCAGTGGTGTTCGTCGGCACCTTCACCGCCGGTGATCTGCAGTTGCGGGTGGCCGATGGCCGGGTCCACATCGACAGCGAAGGCACGACGCGCAAGTTCGTGCGCGAAGTCGAACACCGCACCTTCAGCGGCGAGCGCGCACGCCAGCGCGGCCAGCGCGTGCTCTACGTCACCGAGCGCTGCGTGTTCCGGCTGGCCGAGGCGGGCGGGCTGGAACTGATCGAGATCGCCCCCGGGATCAACCTGGAGCGCGATGTCCTGGCGCAGATGGATTTCACACCGGCCATCAGCCCCGACCTCAAGCTGATGGAGGCGAGCCTGTTCGCCGAAGCGCCGATGAACCTGCGGGAGCGCATGCTCACGCTGCCTCTGGCGGAGCGGATCGATTTCGATCCACGCAGCAAGCTGTTGTTCATCAACTTCGAAGGCCTGGCGGTCGACAGCCTGCAAGACATCGAAGAGATCGAGACCGAGGTGGCACGCCGCGCCGAGCCGCTGGGTGTGCGGGTGAATGTGATCGTCAACTACGACCACTTCAGCATCCGCCCCGAGCTGATGGATGCCTACGGCGCGATGGTGCAGCGCCTCACCGAACGCTACTACGCCCGGGTGACACGGTATGCGGCAAGCGGCTTCGTGAAGGCGCGGCTGGAAGGCAAGGGCTGAGAGGCAATCCTGCCCGACCCGGGTGCGGCCGCATGACCGAGGGCGCGCGCCCGTTGCGCGACTCCCTACGTCACGTGCTGGACAATACCGCGGTAGGGTTTGACGCCGTGGAACTCGCCGTGCAGCAGGCCGGCCTTTACCAGTGGCAGCTCGGCGAAAAGGCGTTCGGCATGGGCCACGTCGCTGCATTCGAACACGACGATGGCGCCCTTGCCGTCCGTCCGGCTATAGATCTCGCGCACGAATTCGTCTCGATAGAGTCGCAGCGCCGCGTTTACCTCAGCCTCCAGATAGGGCGCAAAATCTTCAGGTGTGGCGTCTTGCTTGCGGGTTGCGATGACGACGACTTTCACTTGGATATCTCCCGAAAAGAGTGTGAATCGGATGTCACAAAAGCAGTGCCGCTACCCCTGAGCCGCGTTGTGCACGGCAACGTGAATGTGTCCCATCTCGGTGCGTATCTTGGCGATGGTGTCGCGCAGATGATCGAGATTGCTGATGTCACAGACATAGCCTCGAGAGCCGGGTATCTCTTTTTCCGGTCGCTTCAGGCGTTCTTCGGTGCGCGCCAGGAACGCGACCTGACAACTGCCCGCCGAAAACCGGCGCGATGGCAGCGCCAGTGCCGTCGCCGGTACCAGAAACAAGGCAGACGGGTTGAGTCATCGTTTCTCCAGATGTCGCGTTGCCGTGATCGGCAGTGATCTCACGGCGTTCTCGCGCTGCGCGTAGATCATATGATGAGTCTCGCGAAAAGAGCCATGTCCAGAGCATTTGCAGTGGCTCCATGCCG
>JANMWG010000499.1:0-2345 GCA_031393885.1 Betaproteobacteria bacterium
ACGTTAGCCGCCTCTCTCACACGGAATACTCAATGCCAGAGCAAAGGCACCAAGTATTCGTAAGCTCGCCTGGACCGACGCAAAGAAGGCGGCGGACAACGAACTGGTCGACGACCTCAAGGCGCTCGCGCGGCCCGGCGACGTGCACCTGAACGAACTGGCGTTGCAGACCGCGTTCGTCGGCACCGAACTGCCGCTGCACCTGTCGCGCAACAACATCAAGACGATCATCATCACCGGCATCCATACCGACTGGTGCATCGAAGGCAATGCCCGCGCGGCACGTGACCACGGCTATCTGCAGATCGTCATCGGCGATGCCACGGCCACGCAGAAGCTCGGTGACGAGAGCATCGCCTTCCAGCGTATCAACAACTTCTTCGCACCGGTGATCTCGTCCGACACGTTCGTGAAGCTGTTGCAGGCCTGAGCGAACAGCGCGTCCAGGAGATCGACCCGGACCGATGTGACCACCGGTCCGGGCCAGCGCGTAAGATTGCGACGCCGGCAGCGTCGTCCACGACGTGGCGCGCATCCGCAACCACCCGCTGGTGCCGAAGTCGATCGCGATCTGCGGCCACGTCTATGATGTGAAGACCGGATAGCTCCAGGAAGTCACCGAGGCAACGCGCGTCGGCAAGGCCGCCTGAGCGCCTGAACCAGCGAGGAAAAATGGAACACTTCACACCCGGCAGCGCCTTGGCAGGTGGTCTGCTGATTGGCGCCGCGGCATCTTTGCTGCTGTGGTTGAACGGTCGCATCGCCGGGATCAGCGGCATCGCCAACGGCCTGCTCGCCTGGTCGCGCGGGGACGTGGCCTGGCGCCTCGTGTTTCTCGGGGGGCTGGTGGCTGGAGCGGCTGCTTTCTATGCCGTTGCGGGTGGCGCGCCCGTGCATCGCGAAGGCTTTCCCGTGTGGCTGCTCGCGGGTGGCGGATTGCTCGTCGGCTTCGGCACCTCGCTCGGCAGCGGTTGCACGAGCGGCCATGGCGTATGCGGCCTCGGGCGGTTGTCGCTGCGATCGCTGGTGGCAACGGCGATCTTCCTGGTGACCGGCATCATCACGACCTTCGTCGTCCGCCACGTGTTCGGGGTCTACTGATCATGCGATGGCTGAGCGTGCTGGTCGCCGGGCTGCTGTTCGGCCTGGGCCTTGCGGTGTCGCGCATGACGCACGCCGACAAGGTGCTTGGTTTCCTCGACGTCGCGGGCGACTGGGACCCGAGCCTGCTGTTCGTTCTCGGTGGGGCGGTCGGTGTCACCGTGATCTCGTTTCGCTTCATCCTGCGGCGGCCGGCGCCCCGACTGGAGCCGCGGTTCGAGGTGCCCGCGGAACGCGCCGTCGATGGCCCGCTGGTCATCGGCGCCTTGATCTTCGGCGTGGGCTGGGGCATCAGCGGCTATTGCCCGGGCCCCGGAATCGCGTTGCTGGCCGCGCCCGGCTGGGAGACCTGGGTGTTCATCCCGGCAGTACTGGTGGGCGCCGCATTGCAACGCAGGATGGTGTCCGGCCGGCCGGACGACACCGTGCCCTCCACGGCCGCCGCGACACCCGACGGCTCCCGCGCCTGAGCCTGGGGTGCGCTGTCATTTGCCGAGCGCATCCATGGAACAAGCTAATTCGAAAAAGTTGTTTCCCCCGGCTGCTGTCGCTGCGTAGTTTCGGGGGTTCTCTGCGGCGTGCGGACCCCCGGGCGATCGTCCGGACCGGGCGCACCGCCTTCGTCCGATTCCATGCAAGGGACAACTCGTCATGCGGCCATCATCGGAGATCCGCCTCAACGCCTTCGCGATGAACTGCGTCGGCCATCAGTCGCCCGGAATGTGGACGCATCCGCGCGACCAGTCGTGGCGCTACACCCAGGCGAGCTACTGGATCGAACTCGCACAGATCCTTGAAGGCGGTCTGTTCGACGGCCTGTTCCTGGCCGATGTCCTGGGGGTGTACGACGTGTACGGCGGCTCGGTCGACGGGGCGTTGCGCACGGACTCGCAGGTGTCGGTCAACGATCCCCTGCTGCTGGTGCCGCTGATGTCGCAGGCCACCCGCCACCTCGGTTTCGGCGTGACCTGCGCGGTGAGCTACGAGCATCCGTATCCGTTCGCGCGCCGCATGTCGACGCTCGATCACCTCACCGGCGGCCGGATCGGCTGGAACATCGTCACCGGCTATCTCGACAGCGCCGCGCGCAACATGGGCCTGGAGCGGCAGATGGCGCACGACGACCGCTACGACTACGCCGACGAGTACCTCGACGTCTGCTACAAGCTATGGGAGTCGAGCTGGGAGCCGGGGGCCGTCCTGCGCGACAAGGCGGGCGGTGTCTTCACCGATCCGGCGCGGGT
>JANMWG010000507.1:0-3285 GCA_031393885.1 Betaproteobacteria bacterium
CAAACCCGGCCCACATCCACTCGGTGAGTGCCCAGGGGTCGACTCCCGCCAGCATCGACAGGTTGCCAATCACCATCAACCGCTGGATGTGGTGCATGTACCCATGGTCATGCAGCGAGGCGAGAGCGGATGAAACACAACGCATGTGCGTCTTTGTGCCCAGAAGGACCGGTGGGATCGGCCGATGGGCTTGCAGCCCGTTGGCGTGGCGATAGTCGGGCCCCCAGAGCCAGTAGACGCCATGCACGTACTCTCGCCAGCCGATGATCTGGCGGATGAATCCCTCCACGCTGGCAATGGGAGCACGGCCGGAGCGGTAGGCGGCCTCGGCCGCGTCACACACCTCAGAAGGAAGGAGAAGACCAAGGTTCAGATAGGGCGATAACAGCGAGTGGGCAAGGTGCCAGTTGTCGGTGAGCATGGCATCTTCGTGGGGTCCGAAGACGGGGAGCAGATGGCTGATGAAGTGATCGAGCCGACGGAGTGCTCCGGCCCGACTAGTGGCCCAGGTGCCGTCGGGTTCGGCGCCCCAACATGACGCCGGTAGCGCTGCGATCACCCTGCGATCGAGATCATCGAGCGAGTCCTTCGGGGGAGTTGCCCAGCGGTTGTGGTCGATCTTTGGTGGCGGCTGTCGGTTTTCCTCATCGAAGTTCCAGCGGCCCTCTGCCGGCTCATCTCCATCCATCAGGTACCCCAGTCGCCGACGCTGCCATCGGTAGAAGTCCTCCATCTTCAGGCTCTTACGACCCGAGGCAAACCCGGCGAACTCATCGCGATGGCACAGAAACTGATCAGACCGAACACGTTCGACACCAAGGTCGGCCAACAGTTGACCTCCGGCAAAGTTGGCTGACTCCATCGCCATTACCTTCGACGGCTTGAACGCCGCGCAGTGGGCCTTGAGCCCCGCCCGAAACGATGGCGCTTCTCGCTCGTCCACCTCAAAACCCTCGGCTCGAAGTTCGATCCCGAACCGTCGCATGGCGGTGATGATCAGGTGAGCGCGCTGTCGATGCCACTGTTTGGAGACCAGCTTGGAGTGGCTATGCAGAAGAAGGACGCGGTCCTGGCCCGGGGTTGCGTCGGCAAGGGCGCCGAGGTTGCGGTTGAGTTGATCGCCCAGCACCCAGATTGTGTTCACCGGGTGATCTTGCCGGACCCATCGCAGCCGGCACGGATCGGAGTGCCGCTACCGGACCTCGATGGCCGATACAAGATCGGGAAAGCTGATATCCGGGTCGTTGATCCGGGAGCTTGGGTTGTGCCAACGCCACCAAGCGAGGCAGGTTCCACCGATGAACATCGGTAAGACGTACGTGAGCACTCGGTAGGTGAGTACGGCAGCCAACACGGTGGCCTCCGGACCGCCGAATCGAGTCAAGAGGGTGGCCAGGCCAATCTCGGTGACGCCCAGTCCGCCGGGTAGGGGAGACAGGGCAGCAGCAAGTCGCACAAGGCCCCAGGCCACCAGAAGAGTCGTGGTGGGAAGCACGGCCCCGCCTATGCCGAAGGCTCGTATCACGATGACCGGTTTGGCTGCGGTCATGGTCTGATCGAAGACGGTGGCGAGTGCGATGCGTCGTCCGCGATTGCGAAGCAGCGAACGAGCGTCGGTGCGGCCCCGCTCAGCAATGGTGACGACGTCGAGAGCCGGAACGCGGTACCAGCGTCGGTGAGCGCGGTGTAAGAGTCGCTGTAGCCGTCGCGCCGTCCAGCGGATCGGCGCTGGGTGGGAGAGCAGCAACCACCAGAAGAGCAACGATCCGGTCAACATCACGGCGGCAGCGATACTGACCCCGAGAAAGATTCGGTGGTCAACGACGTTCGTGGTCGCGCCAGCCGCGCCGGCAAGGGCAGTGAGCAGCGCGACGATCCACACGGCGAACGCAGCGATGACATTTTGAGCCACGATGCTGAGAGCAACGGAGCGGTCGGCGATCTGCCAGCTACGCAGCATTGCGATACGGACGCCGGTGCTGACGGGGCCGCTGCCGATGATGGTGTTGGTGGCGGCCGTGGCCGATTCTTGCACCACCCAGCTCTGGCGCAGCGTCAACCCGGGCGTGACTGCTTGCAGGACGAGACCTTGGGCCACCGTGCTCAACGCAAACACAACCAGCAACACGACAACCCAACCAGCCGACAACGCAGCCATGTTGCGTAACGCCACACGCAGGTCGGTACGGTGCACGTAGACCGCAACGGCGATCGACACCACCAAGACCATCGTTACAACCCGCCGCACCATCCGCACCGCTCTACGCGAGCACACTTTGGCCCAACATGTCGGGTCAGCGCGTGGGTCGGCGGACCTTTCCCCGCTGGGCGGCCACTTCAACGGTTGTCGAGGCGTAGCCCTCCCACCAGGTAACACGCTCGGCTTCCACGCCGACACCGCCATCCGCGTCGTAGACGAGAGGTCCTCGCAGCATGGCGCCGGTGTAGCGGCTCGGTCGGTTGCCGTCCGAGGCATGCACGGTGAGGGCACCATTGCCGAGCGGTTGGCCCAGCTTCGTCAACAGGTTCTTCGGCACCGACGCCAGACCAGCGGTGATTGTTGCAGGAGCCGAGACAGGCCCGACGGAGGTAAGCCAGCCAACGTCGGCCTGTGTGGCGTGGAGGAGAAGTTGTCGCTGCTCTGTAGGGAGGATGTCGACATGGTCATCGACCGTTGGCGGTGCGCCGTTCGCGGTGGTGCCGGCGGGTTCTGGCCAGTCGCCGCCTTGGTGAACGATGACTCCATCATCGACGGTGAGTTCACGTTGCGGAGCAAATGAGATGAGCGTTCGGGATGAAAGGCCGGGCAGATCACCGGACAGCAGATCGGTGACGATGCCCACCGTGATGGCCGCGTTGCGGGCAAAGTACCAGCCGAGACCGAACGGCAGACGTGAAGATAATGACTGAGGTCGTGGCGGCCAGACGTCGATCAACTCGGCAACACCCGACATCATCACCGCCTGTTTTCCGTGACGCGCCGTTATGCCGATCAATGGCTGCCGGGCAATGGCGCGCACCTTCAGCGAGTCGGTGGGAGCAAGCAGCCACACTCGACCCGCCGACCACGCAAAAGCTTGCACCGTTACATGGGCGCCCGTCTTGCTCTCGACCGCCACTGAAGCCAGCGATGCACGCTGAAGGATGAGTTCGGTCTGGAGATGGGGCAACATCACCTGAGCATCATGACCGCGGCGCTGCCGTCGGGCCACTTGGCCGGTCAGGCGTGTTCGAGCGCTTGGGTCAAGTCGGCAGTCAGATCGGCGGCAGACTCGATGCCGACAC
>JANMWG010000514.1:0-3033 GCA_031393885.1 Betaproteobacteria bacterium
CCCGACTGAGCGCACGCCCGACTGAGCGCACGCCCGACTGAGCGCACGCCCGACTGAGCGCACGCCCGACTGAGCGCACGCCCGACTGAGCGCACGCCCGAAGTTTACCAACATGGACCGTACTGGCAAAACAGATACGAACCAATGCCTTCTATCGTCATCAATGGGGTGACGCTTGAATCACGACCGTTGATGCTGACCGGGATGCGACTGGCATGCAGCAGGGACGATGGCGGTCGGGGCACTTGCCGGCATCGATCCGCATGCCGAAGCGGCGCCCGTCGCACCATGGTTTACACTCCGCGCATTCCTCGAAAAGCGGCACCCGCGATTGCGCTGGCGTGCCGTTGGTGGTTGGTTCCGAGCAGGACAGCCGCGGCCGCACGTCGATCCTGACGGCCCGCGGCGCCGTTCACGGAACAGCGATCCAGGGTGGGATGGCAGAGCGGGACGAGCCTGCGTGCGGATATGAATCCGCGTGTGCGCATCGGCCTGCGTGAACGAAGCGCTGCTGCACGGGAGGCAGGCGACGGTGACGGTTATTGGCTGGTTGATGGGACGCGCGCGAGCTGCCGCCCTGGTGGCGTGCGCGGTGGGCTTCGGCATTCCGCTTGCGGCAGTGGCCGCCGTGCCCGAAGCCGACGCCGCCGCGAAGGCGGTGGCCGGGTCGCCCGGCGGCGCTGTCGCCCGCGAACTCGACATCGAATACGTCATCGGCAACCCACGGCCTCGGGTAGCGGAGGTGGGTTACAAGGAGCCGGAAATCTTCGATCCGTTCACCGACCGACTGTACCAGGGCGGTTTTCGCTATGGCGGGCCGCCGGTCGAGATCCCGCCGATAGCGCGACACCTCAGCGCCATCGGCCGCGTCAGGATGATGAAGCGCATTCTCGCTTGCGCCGACGCGTGGTACTACCCGTTCTCGCACACCGCGCTCAAGTCGGAGCCGCCCGGGATCGACATCGAAATCCTCGGCCGCATCGCCCAGCGCAACGGCTGGGACTACTCGGTGATGTGGGTCAACACCGGCGTCTACCGTGGCGGGGTCGGCGGTGCCTTCCGATTGAGCGTCGACAAGGGCTATTGCGACCTGTTCCTCGGTCTGGTCATCACCGGCGAGGACGAGCACATGAGCAAACACGAGATGGCCTTCACCCGGCCCTACCTCGGTGTGGGTTTCGTGTTGGTCAGCAACGGCAAGGTTCCGAAGGCGCGCACGCTCGCCGACCTCAAGGGCACCGGCATCAAGGTCGGCGTACCCGCCTACTCGCCGATGCAGGAGAGCGCCGAGAAGCTCGGGATCCCGTTCGTCACCTACTTCCAGAACAACCGCGTGATCGACGGCCTGCTGCGCAAGGAGGTCGATGCGGTGATGGTCTGGGGGCCGTCGATCCCGGTCGCGAACCGCGAAAAGAACGTGGAACTCGCCATGTCGGCCGGGTTCCAGCCCATGCCCGGCCAGCGCTTCAACGGCGCCTGGGGTGTGAAGGCCAAGGAAACCGATTTCAAGGATCTCATCGACCAGGCCTTCGCCGAGATGCTGGCGAATGGCGAAATCAAGGAGATCGTGGAGAAGTACGGCGTGCCCTGGTTCGCGCCGTTCCCCGAATGATCGGCCGCAATCGCGGCACCAGAACGAAACCAACAGAGAGGTCCGGGTCATGTGGAACAGTTTTGTCGAGTTGAGCACCCTGTCGATGGGCATCATCCCGGTGCTCGTGGTGCTCTTCACGGTGGCATTCGCGGTGGTGATCGAACGCCTCTGGTTCTTCCATCGCGTGCTGTCGCAGGGCGCTGCGATGGAGCGTGACCTGAAGCAGACCGGCTATCGCGACACCGAGGGCCTGCGCAAGATCGCGGGCAAGTTCGCCGGTGCCGTGCAGACCGGGCTCGTGACCATGGCGCTGTCGTCCAAGGCCCCCGACGCCGACGCCGCCGAGCGTCACGTCGACGAGATGATCCTCGACGCGATGCCGGTGATGGACCGCAATCTCTGGGTGCTCGACACCGCCGTCACGCTTGGGCCCCTGCTCGGCCTGCTCGGCACCATCTTCGGCATGATCAAGACCTTCAACGTGCTCGGCGGGCAGGGCGTGGGTGCCGGCGCCGGCGCGGTGACCGGCGGCATCGGCGAGGCGCTGGTCGCGACCGGCGTCGGCCTGTTCATCGCGATCGTCGGCCTGATTTTTCTCAACTACTTCAACAAGCGCGTGCGCCTGGGCGTGCAGCAGATGGAGCTGATCAAGCTCACGGTGGTGAACCGCCTGCACGGCGGCGGCACTGGTCACTGAGGCCCGCCATGCGCTCCCGCACCGCCAGTTACTTCGAGACCGACAAGGCGCGGATCGAAGTCATCCCGATGATCGACATCATGATGTTTCTGCTGGTGTTCTTCATCATGATCACGATCGACACCATCGCCGGCAGCGGCATCCAGCTCGACCTGCCCGGCTCGAAGACCACGCAGCAGCTCAAGGACACGCAGATCACCATCGGCGTGCAGAAGGATGGCGCGACCTACGTCCAGGGCAAGAAGCTCACCGCCGAGGAACTCGCCGCGAAGCTCAAGGAAGCCAAGGAAAAGGGCAAGGTCGACGTCGTCATCGCCGGCGACAAGGAGGTGCCCTTGCAGAAGCTGCTCGACGTGATGGACGTGGTGCGCGGTGAGGGCATCAGCTCGGTCGGTATCGCGGCGTCGAAGCAGGCCGCGGCCGCCGGCCTTCCGGACGGAGCGGCGCCCGCGAAATGAGGCCGGAGAACACCCCGCGGCCCGACGCGCTGCGGGCGCAGGGGCCACGGTATCGCAAGGTGCTGTCCTTTCGGCGCGCGCTCGCCATCGCATTGAGCCTCGAGGCGGCATTCCTGCTCTACACCTCGGTGAAGTGGGCCGATCTGTTTCCGCCCAAGCCGCCCGAGCCCATGAAGGTGGAGTTCGTGAAGCTGCCGGAGCCACCTCCGCCGCCGCCCGCGCCGCCGCAACCGCCGCCGCCGAAGAAGAAACCGCCGCCCCCGAAGCCGCCAGAGCCGCCCAAG
>JANMWG010000077.1:0-8480 GCA_031393885.1 Betaproteobacteria bacterium
AGGAAGAACGCATCGCTGGTGCCCAGCCGCAGGCGACCACGAGCGGCGAGCGCCTTCGCTTCCGGAATGTTGTCGAGCATCCAGCGCAGCTTGCTCGCCGCGAAATACGGATCGAGCGGCAGACCGGCGCGCGCGAGCGTGAGCGCTTCGGCGCCTTCGGCTTTCAGACGATCGATCATCGATTGGGTACGGTTGTCCTGCCACACGATCGCGTTGCACACAGGGCGGCCGCTGTCGGCGTCCCACGCGACCACGGTTTCGCCCTGGTTGGCGAGGCCCACGCCTTGCGCGCCGGCCGCGTAGTCGAGACATTGGCCGATGTTGGCCAGCAGTTCTTCGGCGTCGTGCTCCACCCAGCCGGGACGCGGATAGATCTGGCGATGCTCGAACGAGCACAGCGGCTGGAACTCGCCGTCGCCGAACAACTGGCACGCCTTGGTGGCGGTGGTGCCCTGGTCGATGCCGATGACGAACTGCGGGGTCGCGGCCATGGGCGGTCAGCGAGCCGCGGGCAGCGCGAGATCGACCACGACGCGATCCAGCGTGGCAAAGTCGGCTGCGACCGCGGGAATCAGCAGCCGGCGCTCCGGCAGCATGCTGCGCACCTGGCCCCACAGCTCGCGCTTGCCGTGCGTCATGCGCAGGCGGCCGCGACCGGCCCGGGACACGCGCACGTTGACCGGCAGCGCCGGCGCGAGCGGCGACGGATGCGACAGCCGCTGCGGGCACACGTAGCGCACCAGACCGGCGGCTTCGAGGACGGTCTGGTGCGTGGGCGCGGGCAGTGCGCCACGCAGGCTCGCCGCGATCGCGTGAGCGACAGCGCGGCCCTCGCTCCATGCCGTCCACGACGCTTCCACCGGTCGCAGCAGATTGCCGGCCGCGAACCACGCCGGATCGGAGCAGCGCCCGTACTGGTCGACCACCGGGCCACCGGTTGCCGGGTCGATGGCCAGATGACTGGTGCGCACGATCTCGGTCTCGGGCACGAAGCCGCCGGAGAACACCACGCCATCGCACTCGATGGTTTCGCGTCCGCGTGGTGTTTCGATATCGACGCCCGATACCTGCTGTTCGCCATGCACGGCGACCAGCGTGGACCGGGTCAGCACGCGCGCGCCGAACGCTAGCCGCGCGATCCAGTCGCCCGGTCGCGGCGCAACGATGCGCTCGCCGGCTTCGATCATCGCCAATGGCCGGATGCGCGCGTGGCGCATGGTCAGCAAGTTGGAGAACGACACCAGCTCGGTGCCGATGATGACAGCGCTCGTGCATGGCTGCACGCCGGCGAGGTAGACGAGTTGCTGCAGCGCCCCGGTGGTGAACACGCCCCAGGGTCGTGTACCCGATATCAGGCGCGCGGATCGAGGCGTCTCGCGTGTGCCCATCGCGAGCAGCACATGCCGCGCCTCGACAACGGCCGGCCCGGTCGACGAGATCGTGTGGACCCTGCCGCCGGCTTCGAGCCGCAGCGCCGTGGTGCCGGTGCGAAGATCGACGCCGGTTGCACCGGCGACCAGGCGCTGGGCATAGGCCGGGCCGGCCAGCAAGCGCCGGCACTCGCGCCAGCCGAAGCCGGGGTGCCCGCAATGCCGCGGTACGCCACCGGCGGTCTGTTCGCGTTCGAGCACCACCACATCGCGTATGCCGAGACGCCTGAGTTCGGTTGCCGCGGCCAGGCCCGCGGGCCCGCTGCCGATGATGATCACGTCGTGCTTCATGCAGTTCTCATCATCGGGGTCGGCTGCGGCACGTCGGCGAGACGACCGTCGGCGAGTTGCGCGATGCGCCAACTGCAATAAAAGCCCTGGCATCGGCCCATGGCGCAGCGGGTGCGGCGTTTCAGGCCGCCGAGGTCGCCGGCCGGTAATGCGCCGACGAGCGCGGCTTCGATCTCGCCCCTCGTCACCAGTTCGCAGTGACACACGATCTCGCCCGGATTCGCCTGGGCATAAGGGCGCGGCCGGTCTTCGGCGAGATTCGGCACCGAAGTCGGGATCGGCGTAACCGCGTTGTCGAGGGCGCCGAAATGTTCCACATATAGCCCGGCAACATGTTGTGCGATGCCCAGCGCGCCGGTCAGTCCGGTCGACCGGATGCCCGCGACCGTGATCCAGCCTTCACCCGGCAACGCTTCGATCTGATAGTCCTTGAACTGCGTGGCGGGCCGCAGGCCTGCATACACCGCGGTGACCGGATGATCGGCCAGCGCCGGCACCAGCGCCCGGCCTTTCGCGATCAGCCGTTCGAGGGTCTGCTGATCGACGCTTGCGTTGACGCGATCGTCCTGCTCCTCGGCGGTGGGGCCGACGATGAGATTGCCGTACGCCGTGCGGCACACGAGAACGCCCTTGGTGCGCTCGGTCGGCACCGGCAGGACGATGGCGGTGACCAGCGGATAGGCCGTCTTGTCGAAGACCACGAACTGGCCCTTGCGCGGCCGGATGGTGAAGGGCGCCGACCGGGCGATGCGCTCGACGTGATCGCCATACAGGCCGGCGGCATTGACGACCACGCCGGCCATCACCTCGCCGGTGGAGGTGGCGAGCACCCAGTGATCGCCCTCGCGTTCTCCCCCCTGCACCTCGCACCCGCGCCGGATGATGGCGCCATGCGCGATGGCCTGGTGCGCGTAGGCAAGTGGTGCCGACCACGCGTCGATCACGTGCTCGCCGGGAACCTGCACGGCGCCGCGTGCTCCCGGCGCGAGGTTGGGCTCCATGCGATACAGCATCGAGGCATCGATCTGTGCCACGTCCGCCACACCATTGGCGTGCGCCTGTTCGACGATGGCGGCGAGCCGCGCGTATTCCTCGTCGTTCCACGCAACCACCACGGCGCCGGTGCGCAACAGCGGCAGATTGAGGCTGTCGCGAATCTCGTTGTATTCGGTGTACCCGGCACGCATGCACCGGAGTTCGAGGCTGCCGGTGGGCGCATCGAATCCGGTATGCAGCAAGGCGCTGTTGGCCTTGCTGGCGCCGGAAAGAATGTCGGCGCCTTTCTCGAGCAGGATGCAGGATCGGCCGCCGAGCGCGAAGCGGCGCAGGATCGCGCAGCCGACAACGCCACCGCCGACAATGGCTACGTCATAGAGCATTGGAGGCAAGGCTCGACCATGATCACCGCATCCGATCGGGCGACGACATCCGCCGCCCGGTCAAGGGATTCACCAACGCCGACCTTAGCCGCTGGCCATGGCTTTCTCGGCCGCGGCGATATCGGCGCGGCGCCTGGCCACCATCTCGCCCATGGGTGGGCCCTGGAACCGGCGCGACTCGAACGCGAACCAGATGATGCCCATCACCACCAGCATCGCCACCGACAGGTAGCCGACCTTTTCGTTGGGTGGTTGCACGCCGACGAAGATCAACACCGCGCAGCCGATGATCGCCAGCACCGCCACCAGTTTCGAGGCGCCGCCGAGCGAGAAAGGGCCTTTCCTGGTCCAGCTCCCGTTCATCTCGGCGCGCAGCCCGGCGGCGATCGGCATCAGGTAGGAGATGTAGAGAAACACCGCGCAGCCGGTCGACAGCACCACGAAGGCGTCGCCGTAGAGCACCGAGATCACTGACAGGACCGCGCCCCACCAGATGGCATTCACCGGTGTCTTGTACTTCGGGCTCACCTGGCTCAGCGCCTTCGAGAACGGCAGCCCGCCGTCGCGCGAGAACGCATACATCATGCGCGAGGTGGAGGTGAGGCCGGCCAGCGCACAGAGAAAGTTGGCGATGACGATGCCGATGATCAGGATGTCTTTCAGGAACACCGGCATGGCCGACTGCTGCATCAGCCACGGAAACGCATTCCAGCCCTGCTTCGCGCCGTCGGCCACGCTCGGCAGGGCGAGCACGAACGCCGACAGCATGAGGTAGCCGAACAGGAACGACCAGAACACCGAGTGCAGCATGCCCTTGGGCGCGGCGCGCGCGGCGTCGCGGGTTTCTTCGGCGGTGTGGGCGGAAGCGTCGAAGCCGGTCACGGTGTACACGCCCTGGAGCAGACCGAGCATGAACACCATCGCGGTCGATTGCATCGCCGTGGGCCAGACGCTGCCGCCGGGTTCACCGGAGAAATTGCTGAACGTGAACAAGCGCGAAAAGTCGAGCGACGGGGCATAGGCAAGCAGGCCGAGCGTGAGCACCAGGGCAACCACGAAGATGAGGTAGCCGCTGAAATCGGTGAGCACGGTGGTGGCGCGGATGCCATAGTGATTGAGCAGCGCCTGGACGGCGGTGATCGCAGCGATGAAGATCGTCTGGATCCACCAGCCACTATCGAGGAAACCGGCGGTGGTCCAGGCAGCCACGTCCATGCCCAGCACCTCGTGCAGGAACAGGTCGCGGAACAGCAGAAACACGCCGAAGTTCACCGACGACACCACGAACAGCAGGCCGAGCAGATTGAACCACGCCGCCACCCAGCCGTAGCCGCGACCGCCGAGCAGCGAGGCCCAGTGGTAGATGCCGCCCGCGGTGGGATACGACGAGGCGATCTGCCCCATGGCCGCCGCGACCAGCAGCGCGAACCCGCAGGCCAGCGGCCAGCCGAAGCCGACCGACGCACCGCCAGCCGCGCTCAACGACAGCGGAAACGCCGTGATGCCGCCGGCCAGGATGCAGATGATGGAAAACGAGATCGCAAAATTCTGGAACCCGCCCATGCGTCGCGAGAGTTCCTGCGCGTAGCCCATGCTGTGGAGCGTTTCCAGGTCCTGCGCTTCGGCGCCGGTACTTTGGTAGTGGTCTGCCATGGTCTCCCTCTTCTGTTTTGTTTCGGCAGCGAAAGCGCGCGAACGGCCACGCTTTCACTGCTCCGGTTCAGCGATTGCTGTGCCAGCCGCGGCGTTGCTGCCCAGGGGGCCGCAACGCATCATGCCAATGCCGATTGCATGATGTAAAGCGGCAACGCATCAACGGGTTGACGATCCGGCGCTAACGATTGTCACAATCGTGGCGCGGCGGCCGGTGCACGCGGTTGGGACGCGATCGATCGTTGCCGCACAGCAACGGGGCATCCGCGGGAGCCTGCGCCCGACCGGTTGCTACCGTTCCAGCCCCTCGCGCTCCATCAGCAGATAGGTGTTGTAGGCGTTGCGCCGGTTGGTACCTTCGAACGCGGGCAGATGCGCGAAGCGCGACCAGTCGGTGCGGGCATAGGCCTGGTCGAAGCTCACCATCGCGTCGGCGGCTTCGCCCATGGTCTTTCGCAGGTAGAGCAGGTAGTCGCGCGTCAACTCGAGGTCGGCCCCCGCATCGAATGATGCCGCACCGTGCCCCCCGATCATGACCTTGGGATGACTGTGGCCGAGCGCATCGATCGCCACCAGCCATGCCTTGCTGTCGGCCTCGCCCACGAACGGAATGCGCCCGGCAAACATGAGATCGCCCACCAGGATCGCGTCGTCTTCGACCACCACCAGCGCCAGGTCTTCGGCGGTATGCGCAGGCCCCACATGCATCACCTGGAAATGCAGGTTGCCCATTTCGAACGCCACGTCGCCGTCGAGCCAGAGGTCGGGTGCGACGATCCTGGTGTCCCGATCCACCCAGGGCGCGAGCGACCGGCGGCGCTCGGCCAGCCGCAATTGCGGCGCGTCGGAGGCGAGATAGTCGCGCGCGGCGGCGTGCGCCCAGACCTGGGCGCCGGCGTCTTGCAACGCCTGCAAGCCGTAGAAGTGATCCGCATGGAAATGACTCACGATCACGCGGCGAATCGGCTGCGGTGTCACCGCGCGAATCGCCGCCACCAGCGCCGCGCCCAGCGGCGGCGAGCCGAGCGCATCGAACACCACTACGCCGTCGCCGGTGACCACGAACGCGGCGTTGGAATTGAAGCCCTCGTTGGTGCGCGAGATCTCGCCGGCCATGCCTTGCACCAGCCACGTGTGCGCGGCAACCTGCACGGCGCGCACCGGCACCGAGACTGGTGGCGCCGCATGGGCGCTCACGGCGAGGAGCGCCAGCAGCGCGAGCAGGGCACGCCCGATCATGCGATTCCCGGGTTGCCTTCCACGCCGATCAGGCGCGGCGTCTCGAGTTGCCGCGGCGTGACCGTCTTGCGATGCTTCAGCCAGGTCTCCACCACCTCCCAGATCGGCTCGCCGCCCGCACCAGCAGCAACCGGCGCCCAGCCGGCCACCTGATAGGTCCGGTCGGCAGCCAGCGGTTCGCCTTGCAGCCGCAGGTCGGAAATGCGCCGGCCCATCGCGGCGCCCGGTTCGCAGGCGTAAGTGAGGCCACCCACCCGCACCATGTCGCCGCCCTGCTGATAGTAGGGGTCGGGGTTGAACAGATTGTCGGCAACATCTTCGAGCACGGCTTTTATCGTGGTGCCGGTCATGCGCGTAAGCGTGGTGTGCGGATACGTGATCGCGGTCTGGTCCATGACGTGTTCGCGCGTGATCGTCTCGCCCGGCAGCAGGCTCGTGCCCCAGCGAAAGCCGGGCGAGAAGGCGATGTCCGCGCCCTTCACCTCGCGCAGCGCATCCAGTATCAACTGGTCGAAGCTGCCGTTGAAATTGCCGCGCCGATACAGCAGCCCCTCGGTGATCGCCAGCGGTTCGGTCAGGCGTGCGAGGTAGGGCGCGCGCGTGGCGTCGATGTGCGCCTGCATCGCCGGGTCGGGCGGCAGCAGGTTCGAGAACACCGGCAGCAACCGATAGCGATAGTCGGCCACGCGCCCCGAGCGCACATCGAGGTCGAGCACGCCGAGGAACTTGCCGTTCGACCCCGCGTTGGTCACGAGCGTGGTGCCGCCCGCGTTGCGCACGTCGATGGCGATGGGCACGGCGTCGTGGGTGTGGCCGCGCAGGATGGCGTCGATGCCGGCGACGCGGCCGGCCAGCTTCAGGGCGGTGTCCATGCCGTTGTGCGACAGCAGGATGACGACCGCGGCGCCATCGTGCCGCGCCGCCTCGACTCTTTTTTGCAGATTGGCTTCCTGGATGCCGAAGGTCCAGTCGGGACTGAAGTGGCGCGGATGGGCGATCGGCGTGTACGGAAAGGCCTGGCCGATGATCGCGACGCGCACGCCGTTGACCTCGCGCATGACCAGCGCCGGAAACACGTCGTCTTCGAAGTCGGTGGTGCGGATGTTCTGCGCCACGAAGGCGATGCGACCATGCAATTGCCCGGCTATGACCTCGCGCACGCGGTCGGCGCCGTAGGTGAATTCCCAGTGCGCGGTCATCACGTCGACGCCGAGCAGCAGGCAGGCGTCGATCATGTCCTGCCCGCGCGTCCACAGCGATACCGCCGAGCCCTGCCAGGTGTCACCGCCATCGAGCAGCAGGGCGCCCGGGCGTGCAGCGCGCATCCGCGCGATCAGCGTTGCGAGATGCGCGAAGCCACCCACCTTGCCATAGGTGCGCGCCGCCGCCTCGAAGTCGAGACAGGTGAAGGCGTGCGCCTGCGGTGTGCCGGGTTCGATCCCGAACGCGCGCAGCAATGCCTCGCCGACCAGATGCGGCGGGCGACCCCGCGCCGCACCGACGCCGAGATTGACGCCCGGCTCCCGAAAATGGATAGGGTTGAGCTGCGCGTGGCAGTCGGTGAAATGGAGCAGCGAGACATTGCCGAACGCGGGCAGGTCGTAGAACGATGTGGTGGCATCACCGGCGAGCGAGCGCGGCGACGCAAGCGGGAGTCCGGCCGCGGCGGCGGCGGCGAGCATCTGCAGGAATTCGCGGCGCTGCATGTCGGACGTGGGTGGGAACAGTTGCTGACGATGCCGAAAACTACCACGCCGACAGCTTCAGGGGGCGGCATCGGCCGGCTCGCCCGGGCCGCGGCGAACGGCCGGTTCCGGATGTCGCCGCCGTGATACTTCCGTGATCGACGTTCACGTATCATCGCGCCCGTTGAACGGCTCGCCGCCGCGATGAATCCGCCGCCGTACCGCGGTACGTATCATCGCCGGTGCGGCAGATCGACTGCACAGGAGCCGCGGATTCGCGGTTGCCCGAACCCCCAATGGAGATATCTGCATGAACAACAACCTCATCATCCGCTCGGCGCTGGCCGGCCTCATCGCTCTTTCCGCCGCCAGCGGCGCCATCGCCGCCGACGACATGAAGAAGAACGCCGACAAGGAAAAGTGCTTCGGCGTCGCCAAGGCCGGCAAGAACGATTGCGCCAACGCCACCGGCAGCCATTCCTGCGCCGGGCAGTCCAAGACCAGCATGGCCGCCGAAGACTGGAACTATGTTGCCAAGGGCACCTGCGAAGGCATGAAGGGCAAGCTCAAGTACGAAAAGATGTAATCGATGCACCCGCGCGCGACCGTGGTTGCAACCCGCCACGGCCGCGCGATCCCGCGGCGCGCCACCATGCGCTGCCAGTGCCACCTGCCCCTGCTCACCATCCTCGTCCCGTGACCGGTCCGGCTACCCCTTCCGCCAGCAAGCTCGTCTCCGCGCCCTCCATGCTGCGCGGCGCAGGCATCGGCTTGCGCGGGCCGCACTTCGATGCGTTTCTCGA
>JANMWG010000522.1:0-7478 GCA_031393885.1 Betaproteobacteria bacterium
CTTGCTCGCGTCGATCCTGCCGACTATCGCGGGCGCCGCTGGGCAACGCGCAAGCGCCTCTGGATCGACCGGCTCGCCAGTGCGTGGCTGATCCGAAGCTTCATCGACCCCAAGGCGGTCTTCGTCTGGCTCGACGCCCCGGCGGATTGCCCACCGGACGCTGTCGGCTTCGACTTCGACGGTGCGACGTTCTCTCATGCGAGCCAGCGCGTTACGTTCGAAGTGCTGGCCGCCAGTTTCGGTCTCGACGGCGATCCGGCCGTTCGCCGCTTTGGCGACCTGGTCCACTTTCTCGACGTCGGTGGCATTCCCGTGGCGGAGGCGGCCGGTGTGGCCCGGATCGCCGCCGGCTTCCGCGAATCGTTGCATGACGACGATGAGCTTCTTGCCCGGATGTCACTGGTATTCGACGGGTTGCTTGCGGCGTATCGAGCGGAGATGCCGGACACCGGCGACGAGGCCGGTGCCGGCGCATGACCTCACGACACTTCATGCCGGCAGACGCAATCCTGGTCGCATCGGTCTGCAGGCCCATTGCAGCAGCAGTCTCAACCCGGAGGATTCCATGAACAAGAACCCGATTTCACGAACCTCGATTGCCGCACTGGCATCGCTCGCCTTGCTGTCTTGGCTGGCGATGTCGCCCGCTGGCGCCGCGCACGACGACGATGCGGCGCTGCTGAAGGCGCTACCCGCCAGCAAGCTGTCCTTGGTCGACGGCATCGAGCAGGTGTCGAAGAACGGCGAGGCCGCCATCTCGGCCAAGTTCGAGATGGACGACGGCGGCAAGCTCTCGCTATCCGTGTACACCGCCCAGAAAGGCCTCGCGGTCGACGCCGAGAACAACGTGCTCGAGGAGTACGGCGGCTCCCCGGAAACGACGCCATGGGCGCCGGGCGCCGAAGTCTTCAAGGATATTCCGCACGTGGCGAGGGCTTCCTCGCAGCTCGCGCTCATGTCGCTCTCCCACCACTCGCTGGCGCAACTGGTGACCGTGGTGCAGAAGAGCACCAAAGGCAGCGTCCTGTCGGCGACGCCTGGCCTGGTTCGCGGTCGTGCGGTATTGGCCGTGTCGGTGGTCCACGCCGGCCACGTCACGACCCGCCATGTCGACCTGGTGTCCGGTCGTGTGGTGAAGTGACCCGGTCGGGGCGGCACGCCATCTGCGCGCCGCCCCCGCCCAAGGAACTGCCATGAAATGGATCACGCGTGAACGTCCGAAGATCGACCGCATCGCCTGCCCGTGGTTGGTGCTGCGGTACATCGACCCCGATGCCGAGTTCCTTTTCGTGCCCGCTGCCGAGGTGCTGGCAACCGCTTCCGCCACGGGGGCGATTCCCTACGATCTGCCGGGTGTCGAACTCACTCATGTCGGCGAGCTGTGCAGCTTCGATGCCTTTCTTCGCAGTTACGATCTCGACGATCCCGGCCTGCGTCTCCTGGCGGTCATCGTGCGGGGCGCCGACACCGGCCGTCTCGACCTCGCCCCGCAGTGCGCCGGGCTGCTGGCGATCTCGCTCGGACTGTCACGAACTCACGCGGACGACCATACGATGCTCGCCGCGGGATTGATCCTCTATGACGCGTGGTACGCCTGGTGTCTCGACTTGCAGGCGGAGGCGCACGGCTGGCCACCGGCAGGCACCGATCAATCTTCCGAACGGAAACCCTTGAAATGAAGACGTTCATCCTGAACATCAACGCCCGCGCGTGCGCCGGTGTTGCGCTGGCGGCGCAGCTCGCCTTCACGGCAGGCGTCCATGCCGAGACCACCACCGCGGAAACGCTGAGCCGCATCGAGGCGCTGACCGGGGTGAAGGGCGCCTATCTCGACGCCGAAGACGTGTTCAAGATCACACGACCGCGAACGGACATACCGGTGCAGGTCGACCGCCGGGTGATGCAGCCATTTGTCGGCCTGTCGACCTGGGTGGCGTTCAGGCATGGCGGCCGCGCGGACATGATGCTCATGGGCGATATCGTGGTGTTCGAGGACGAGATCAACCCGGTGATGAGCGAGCTGCTCGACGGCGGTGTCGGCGTCACCGCCCTGCACAACCATTTCCTGTTCGACCGGCCGAAGGTCTACTTCATGCATATCGGCGGCGAAGGCGCGCTCGACGCTCTAGCGGGTACGGTCCGGCATGCCCTGGACCGGATTGCGCGCATCCGCGCGGAACGGCCGCAACCGGCCGAGGACTTCGGCGGTGTACCGCTCGCGGCGGGCAATGCCATCGATGGCGGCCCGATATCCGCTCGTCTCGGTGCTCCCGGGCAGGCAAAGGACGGCATGTACAAGGTCGTCATCGGGCGCGAGGTGACCATGGACTGCGGGTGTGCCATCGGCAAGGAGATGGGCGTCAACACCTGGGCGGGATTCGCCGGCACGGATGGCGATGCCATCGTCGACGGCGATTTCGCGGTGCTCGAATCGGAACTGCAACCGGTGCTGAAGGCGCTTCGGGCCGGCAACATCGACATCGTCGCCATCCATCACCACATGATCGGCGAGACCCCGCGCACGCTGTTTCTGCACTATTGGGGACGCGGCACGACGGCCGCGCTGGCGGCCACACTGCGAGCAGCGCTCGATACGCAGGCCCCGCGAGCGGGAGAGGTGCGATGAGAACCTCGATCTGGTTATGCCTTGCCGCTTGCGTGCTGCCGGTGGGCAGCCGAGCCGCCGTGATCGGCTTCGACGCCGATCCGGTCGGCGCCGCGCCGCCGGGGTGGGCGGTCGGCGTGACCGGCCGCGGGCAGGCGCAATGGGCGGTTGCGACGGACTCGTCCGCACCATCCGCACCCAACGTGTTGCGCCAGTCCGGCAGGGGAGATTTTCCCTGGATCGTGACCGGCGACGCCAGCCTTGCCGATGGCTATGTCGAGGTGAAGTTCAAGCCACTCGCCGGCAGGGAGGATCAGGCCGGCGGCGTGATCTGGCGCTTCAAGAGCGGCGACGAGTACTACGTCGCCCGCGCCAACGCCCTGGAAAACAACGTGTCGCTGTACTTCGTGCGAAATGGCCATCGCAACACGCTCAAATACGTGGACGCTGCGGATTTCGGTGGCAGTGTCAGGGCCAACCAGTGGCATACGCTCCGGGTGGCGTTCAAGGGGTCGCGCATCGCGGTGCTGCTCGACGGCCGCAAGGCGATCGAACTCGACGATCGACAGATTTCCGGTTCTGGTCGGGTCGGCCTGTGGACCAAAGCCGACAGCGTGACTGCCTTCGACGACTTCGCCTTCGGCAGCGCCGGTCCATGAGTGCGAGGCCGACGACATGAAGCATCGCGTCGTTCGCGCGGTGGTGGCCGTGGTCGGGCTGGCGGCAGTGTCGATGATCGCGCGCGCGGCAGGTGAGGTCGTGGTCTACACATCGGTGGACGATGTTTTCGCGCGGCCGGTGGCGCAGCGTTTCGAGCGTGCGACCGGCATCCGCGTGCGGCTGGTGCCGGACACCGAGGAAACCAAGAGTACCGGTCTGCTCAACCGTTTGATCGCGGAGCGCCGGCGGCCGGTGGCCGACGTCTTCTGGAGTGGGGATCCGGTGCGTACGGCCATCCTGCGCCAGCGTGGTGTATCCGAACCGTACCGGTCGCCGGTGGCGGCGGGATTGCCGGCGGCCTACAGCGATCCGGCGGGGCATTGGACCGGCTTCTCGGCGCGCGCGCGCGTGCTGCTCTACAACACTCGTTTGATCGATCCTGCTCAGGCACCGCGCGCAGTGGCAGACCTCGCCGATGCGAGATTCGCGCGTAAGGGCTGCATCGCGAACCCGTTGTTCGGCACCACGTCGATGCACGCGGCAGCGCTGTTCCAGACCATGGGCGATGCCCCCGCTCGGGCATTCTTCGGACGGTTGCAGGCCAATGGCGTGCGCGTGCTGTCCTCGAACGGCGAGGTGCGCCGTGCGGTTGCGGCCGGGGATTGCGCGCTGGGCCTGGTCGACACCGACGACGCCGCCGGCGCCGTGCACGATGGCAAGCCGGTAGCGGTGGTTTTTCCCGATGCCGATGGCACCGGCGCGGTGATCGTGCCGAACGCGGTGATGTTGGTGAAGAACGCGCCCCACCCCGACGCCGCGAAGCGTTTCATCGATTTTCTGCTCAGCGCGGATACGGAATCGGCGCTTGCGCGAAGCGGGGCTGCACAGATGCCGTTGAGGCCGGGCGTGGCGACACCACCGGAGGTCCGGGCACTTGGTTCGGTGCGGGCGATGAAGCTCGACTATGCCGGGCTCGCAACGTTGCTCGACGGGCTGTCGCGCGGCTTCCTGAAGGAGTGGGTGGACGGCGCGCGCCGATGATGTCGCCGCAGCTCATCGAGCGGCCGGGCCGGTGGGTGCTGCTGGCCGTTGCGCCGCTCGCACTGGCCTTCGTCCCGGCGGCATTCATGATCGGAAGGTTCATCGGCTTCGGTACCTCCTTCGACCTCGGGAGTGGCTTCGCCAAGGCGCTGCAATCGAGCCTGCTGGTCGCGGGCGGGGTTGCCCTCGTGTCGTTCGCCGTTGGCTTGCCCGTCGGGGTGCTCGCTGTGTTCTATCGGTTCCCGGCACGGGCGTCGCTGCTTGGCGTGCTCGCGCTGCCGCTGTTCGTCCCGCCGTTTCTCTGGGCCATCGGCCTGTCGGTGTTCCGGTCGTCATCGGGACTGGCAGCCGATGGCGTCCTCGGCGGCGATGTCGCGGCGGTCGCGGTGTTCTGCGCGATGGGGGTTCCGCTCGTGATGTTCGCGACCATGCTGGCGGCAGCGGGTCTCGCACACCATCCTGCCGACGCCGCGCGGCTCGCCGGCGGCGAACGCGTATTGCTGATCGAGGCGGCGAAGGCCGTGGTTCCACCAGCGACGCTGGCCGCCGGGCTTGCGGCGGTGCTGTCATTGTCGGACGCGGGGCCCGCGATGATTCTCGGCGGCCGCAGCGTCGCCGCCGAAATGCTCACCAGTTTCGCGGCACTGTACGACTACGATCTCGCTACCCGCCAGTGTCTGGCCTTGTCGGCGCTGGTACTGCTCGTGGCTCTGCCGGCATCCATCGCATTCGCCGGCGGGTTTCGTCGCGCGCTATCCGGCCGCGATCTCGCGACGATCCCGTCGGTCCGTCATCCGGTGGCAACGTGGCTGGCCCCGGTGGTGCTCGCATTGCCCGTGGCGGTTTTTGTCGGGATTCCACTTTCGGGCTTGCTGTCGCCGCTGACGGTGCAGGCACCGCTGGCGGATGCCGCCGCGCTGGCCATCGCCACTTTGCCGAACACGTTGCTGTATGCGGGCGGGCCGGCGGTGCTCGCATCGGTCGCCGGATTCGCGATCGCTGTCGGGGTCGGACATGTTCCTCGTGTCCGTGCCTTGGCCGTCGCTCTGGCCGTGGCATTGCTGTGCCTGCCACCGTCGCTGATCGGCCTGGGCATCGCCCGCGCTGCCACCGAGGGCCCACCGGCGCTCGACTGGGCTCTGCGCAGTCGGCTGACCGTATGTGTCGCGCTAGCCGTCCGCTTTCTCCCGGTGGCGTTGCTGTTCGGATTACGCTCGATGACGTCGGTCCCGTCGTCGCGCGTGCAGGCCGCGGCGATACATGGCGTCGGGCTGGGAGCTTTTGCCACGCGTATCCTGATTCCTGCGCTCGCGCCGGGTCTCTGGCTGAGCTTTTTGACCGTCGCGCTGCTCGCCAGCGGGGAGGTCGGTATCGTGCTGCTGCTGCGTCCGCCGGGCGAAGACTCGCTGCCGGTCGCGCTGTTCACCATCATGGCGAATGCGCCGGCGGCAATGGTCGCCGTGCTGTGTGTCGTCCACCTCCTGTCCGCGGCCGTGCCAATCGCGCTGGTGCTCCCGCGCCTGCTGGCGCAACAGCGATGAACGGCCTCTCGATCGCAGGCCTGGGTCATCGCTACGGCGACAGCACGATCCTCGCCGCTGTCGATGCCACCATTGGCAAGGGCGAAACGCTGGCGCTGCTCGGCGCATCGGGTTGTGGCAAGTCGACGCTGCTGCGTTTGATCGCGGGATTCGAACCACCGTCGGCCGGGCGGATCGCGTTCGATGGCATCACCTGGTCGGAGCCCGATGCGGTATTGGTGCCGCCGCACCAGCGCGGTATCGGTATGGTGTTTCAGGATCTTGCGCTGTGGCCCGGGCTCACGGCGCTCGACAACGCCGCACTGGGTCTGGGCGCACGCATGAGCCGTCGGGAGGCACGAGAACAGGGCCGTAACGCGTTGTCGATCTGCGGCGTGTTGGCGCTGGCTGAGTGCTGGCCGGGGGAACTCTCCGGCGGGCAGCAACAGCGCGTTGCGCTGGCCCGTGCGGTTGCCGGCGAACCACAGTGGCTGCTGCTGGACGAGCCCTTCGGCGGGCTGGATCTGCTGTCGCGCGAAGCCCTGATCAAGGACGTTGCGCGCCTCGTGGCTGAACTGGGGACGACGCTGCTGCTGGTGACGCACGATCCGCGCGAAGCTGTCGTACTCTGCGATCGTGCGATCGTTCTCGATGCCGGCCGGGTGGTCGAGGCCGGTCCGCTATCCGGGTTGCTGCAGCAGCCGGCGTCGGCGTTGATGATGGCATTTCGCGATTCGCTTGCGGATCGGTGACCCCGGTCGCCAGGGCGGTCTCGTCGCAATGCGACAAGTGAAGACTCAGCGCAGCAGTTCAACCGCCGGCAACAGCGCCATACCCTGTGCGCGTTTGGCCAGTCGCCGATCTAACGTGGCGAATGACGCGGCACGCGAGCTGCGGGCGACGTGCAGTGCGTCGGCAAAATCGAGCCCCGCGTCGAAGGCATCCAGCGCAGCCAACACGGCAGCGCGGTCTTCGATCGTGATGTGTTCGATACCCGCGAGAGCCCGCATCACTCTCACGATGTCGCGCCGCGCCAGCGCATAGAAGCCGCGCATGACCCACTCGAGTTCGAGCAATACCGTCACCGACACGAAGGCCCTCTCGGACAAGGCTGCAACAGCGGCAGGGCGTTGCCTGGCGGCCTGAGGGTCGTCCGCATCGTCGATGAAGAAACGGGCGAGGACGCTGGTGTCCAGCGCTCTCATCGTTTGCCGGGCTGTGCTCGCGCCAAAAGCGCTGCGGCGTCGAAGTCATCGAGGCGGCGGAGAGTTCCACGCGCTGGCGCCTTGACCATGCCTGCGAGAGCGCTCAGATCGGCCTGCCGCACCGATCGAACGACTCGCAGCGTCAGTCCGTCGGCTTCTTCGCGCCGGGCACCGGGGCCCAATCCCAGTCGACGACGCATCGCCGCCGGCAGGACGATCTGCCCCTTTGAAGAAAAACAAGCAATGAAGACATGGCGTATTCCCCGTGACTTGCGGACCAATGCAATCTAGCAGCCTGTCGGACTCAGGTGTTCGATAGCGAAACGGTGGGAGAGCGAGGCCGGATTTTGTCGATTTCGACGCGCATATCGGGAATATGCCAGGAGAAATCGGCGAGATATGGACCGCTCTCCCGCCGTTGCAGCCGAATCATCCTGAGTCCGACAG
>JANMWG010000542.1:0-2833 GCA_031393885.1 Betaproteobacteria bacterium
TGAAGAAGAGCTGCGCGGTGTCGACGCCAAGCCGCTGGTCGGCCACCTGGCGGCGTGGAACTACTTCCAGTCGATCAAGAGCCCGGCGAACACCGAGTTCATCAAGAAGTGGAGCGCCTACGCCAAGGCCAAGGGCATCGCCGGTCACAAGGACAAGCCGCTGACCAACGACCCGATGGAAGCCACTTACATCGGCATCAACATGTGGGCGCAAGCGGTGAAGAAAGCCGGCAGCACCGACACCGACAAGGTGATCGCGGCGATGGCCGGCCAGACCTTCACGGCACCGAGCGGCATCACCTCGAAGATGGACGAGAAGAACCACCACCTGCACAAGTCGGTGTTCATCGGCGAGATCAAGGCCGACGGCCAGTTCAACGTGGTCTGGAAGACACCCGGCCCGGTCAAGGCCCAGCCGTGGGGCCCGTTCATTCCCGAGAACAAGGGCAAGAAGGACGAGCCCGAGATGATGGCGAAGAAGTAAGCAGTGCCCATCCTCTCTCCTGCGCTCGCCGGAGAGAGGCCGCTGTGGGGCGTGTCTTTGCAGAGCGCTTCACCCCGCCCGTCTCCCGCGCAGCCCGCGCTTGCATTGCCATGTTTGTACCTTTGCCCTTTCGCTGCTTGGCATTGCTGCTCGCTGCGATGCTGCTCAATGCGCCCGCGCGGGCGCTGACGCCGCTGCAGGCCCGTGCACTCGTCGCCGGCGAGGCCGAGACGCGCATCGCTGCGTTGAACGAGGTGCTGGCGAAATCGGGATCAGAGAGTGCCGACGACAAGACGGTCGCGCTGATCCAGGCGATGTCGGACGATGCGGTCAAGTTCACCGACAACGCGATCTTCGTGATGAAGGACGGCAAGGGCCACGACCCGGTCACGGGGGCCGAACTCGCGGTGCCCGAGAGCGCCGAAGACGTGATCAACACCAACCAGATGCGCGGTGAGCTCGACGCGGCGCTGGCATCGATCAAACTCTTTTCGCCCGACACCCAGGTGCGCGCCGAAGCGGTGAAGACGCTGCAGGCCGAGCCCGATGAAGCCAAATTGCCGCTGATCGAAAAGGCCTACGCGGCGGAGCAGGTGCCTGCGATCAAGCGGGCGCTCGAACACGTGCGCTCAGCGATGTTGCTGGGCAGCAGCGACAAGGCCAAGCGCCTGGAGGCCGCGACTGCCCTCGGCGCCAGCGGCACACCGGCCACCAAGACTTTGCTGCTCGAGCGCCAGAAGATCGAGCCCGAAGCCGACGTGCGCGCTGCTATCCGGCTGGCGCTGAAAACCATCGAAGGCCGCCTGGCCTGGGGTGAACGGCTCGGCGTGATCTTCACCGGCATCAGCCTCGGCTCGATCCTGCTGCTGGTGGCGTTGGGTCTGGCCATAACGTATGGCCGCATGGGCGTGATCAACATGGCCCACGGCGAGCTGATGATGATCGGCGCTTATGCAACCTACGTGATCCAGAACCTGTTTCGGGTTTACTTGCCGGGCGCGTTCGACTACTACGTGCTGCTGGCGATCCCGGCCTCGTTCCTCGCCGCGGCGCTGGTCGGTGCGGTGCTCGAGCGCAGCGTGATCCGCTGGTTGTACGGCCGGCCGCTCGAAACGCTGCTCGCCACCTGGGGCATCAGCCTCGTGCTGCAGCAGACCGTGCGCACGATCTTCGGCGCACAGAACGTGCCGGTCGAAAACCCGGCGTGGTTGTCGGGCGGCGTGGCTTTGATGAGCAACCTGACGCTGCCGTTCAACCGGATCGCGATCATCGCGTTCGCCTTGATGGTGCTGGCCGGTGTCTCGGCCCTGATCGCACGCACACGGCTCGGCCTGTTCGTGCGTGGCGTGACGCAGAACCGCAGACAAGCCGCTTGCATGGGCGTGAACACCGCGCGCATCGACACCTACGCGTTCGCGCTCGGCTCCGGCATCGCCGGCTTGGCAGGCTGCGCGCTGTCGCAGGTCGGCAATGTGGGGCCCGATCTCGGGCAGAGTTACATCGTCGACTCGTTCATGGTCGTCGTGCTGGGCGGCGTCGGCCAACTCGCCGGAACGGTCTACGCCGCCATCGGCCTGGGCGTGCTGAACAAGCTGCTCGAAGGCTGGCAGGGAGCCGTGCTCGCGAAGATCATGGTGCTCGTGTTCATCGTGATCTTCATCCAGAAGAGACCGCAAGGGATCTTCACGGTGAAGGGTCGGAGCGCTGAAGCATGAGTGCCGTTTTGCCCACCCCCGTGCCCGTCGCCGTCCCCGGCAAGGGCTTGCTCACCGGCAAGAGCTGGAGCGCGGTGCTCGGCGCGATCGTCGTTGTTGCCGTGCTCGTGCCGATCATGAATCTCGTGGTGCCCGAAGGCAGCGCCTTTCACTTGTCGGAATACGCGGTGCAGCTGATCGGGAAGATCATGTGCTACGCGATCTGCGCGCTGGCGATGGACCTGATCTGGGGTTACACCGGCATCCTCTCGCTCGGCCACGGCGTGTTCTTCGCGCTCGGCGGTTACGCGATGGGCATGTACCTGATGCGCCAGATCGGCAGCGACGGCCAGTACCGCCTTCCCATGCCCGACTTCATGGTGTTCCTGAACTGGAAGACCTTCCCGTGGACCTGGAGCGTGAGCGATTCTTTCGTCGCGCAGATGCTGCTGGTCGTGCTGGTGCCCGGGCTGCTCGCGTTCGTGTTCGGCTACTTCGCGTTTCGCTCGCGCATCAAGGGCGTGTACTTCTCGATCATCACGCAGGCGATGACCTACGCCGCGATGCTGCTGTTCTTCCGCAACGAGACCGGCTTCGGCGGCAACAACGGCTTCACCGACTTCAAGCGCATTCTCGGCGTGCCGCTCGCCACACC
>JANMWG010000012.1:0-12957 GCA_031393885.1 Betaproteobacteria bacterium
CCCGCCATCCCCAGACCCCCAGGAGACTCCCGCCATGGCATTAGTTTCGTTGCGCCAAGTCCTCGATCACGCTGCCGAGCACGACTACGGCGTGCCGGCCTTCAACGTCAACAACCTCGAGCAGATCCAGGCCATCATGGAAGCGGCCCAGGAAACGCAGTCGCCGGTGATCCTCCAGGCCTCGGCGGGGGCACGCAAGTACGCCGGCGAAACCTACCTGCGCCACATGGTGCTGGCGGCGGTCGAGGCGCATCCCTACATCCCGGTGGTGCTGCACCAGGACCACGGCGCCTCGCCCTCGGTGTGCCAGCAGTCGATCCGTTCGGGCTTCACCAGCGTGATGATGGACGGCTCGCTGAAGGAAGACGCGAAGACCCCGGCGAGCTACGACTACAACCTCGAGGTCACCCGCGAAGTGTGCAGATTCGCGCACTTCATCGGCGTGTCGGTCGAAGGTGAACTGGGCTGCCTGGGCTCGCTCGAGACCGGCGAGGCCGGCGAGGAAGACGGGTCCGGCGCCGAAGGCAAGCTGACGCACGACATGATGCTCACCGACCCCGAGCAGGCGAAAGATTTTGTCGAGCGCACCGGCGTCGATGCGCTGGCGATCGCGATCGGCACCAGCCACGGCGCCTACAAGTTCACCCGCAAACCCACCGGCGACATCCTCGCCATCGAGCGCATCGCCCGCATCCACGAGGCCGTGCCCAACACGCATCTGGTGATGCACGGCTCATCGAGCGTGCCGCAAGAATGGCTGGAGATCATCCGCAAGTACGGCGGCGACATCAAGGAAACCTACGGTGTCCCGGTCGAGGAGATCCAGCGCGGTATCAAGAGCGGCGTGCGCAAGATCAACATCGACACCGATATCCGCCTGGCCATGACCGGCGCCATGCGCAAGGTGTTTGCCGAACAGCCGAGCGAGTTCGACCCGCGCAAGTCGCTGGTCGAGGCCCGCAAGGCGGCGCGTGGCTTCGTCAAGCTGCGCCTCGAAGCCTTCGGCTGCGCCGGACACGCGCCAGGCATCAAGCCGATTTCGCTGGACGACATGGTCAAGCGGTATCACTGAGAATCATTTTTCAGCGTTTGGTTTGCTCTGCCGTGCACCGGCGGCATGGGCCTGAAGTGCGGCCACGCATAGGCTTCCTCGAGGAAGTTGGCTGAGGTAGCAGGCCAAAGTTCTCTAATCGATTTATTGACCAACCCGGGATTTCCAATCGAAAATAGGCCTCCATAAACAGATTTCCGCAGTATTCGGGGGTCGCGAGTGACCGATTGGATCGGGTATCGTTGGCTGGCTCGGGCCTGTGTGATAGACACGGTCCAGCGCTTTCGGGTCGAAAGCGCGATAGCGTCGCGCCGGTCTACGCGTACGACTGACGGCTATCGAACCGAGCTCTACCCGCCAAGCTACCGGCCCGATGACACCGCTGCGGGCCATCTGGCATTTGCCCTCCGCTACGAGGGGATCCACCTCGAATTTCTCGACCGGCTGTTGCCGAAGCTGGACCGGGCCATGTTCGATGCCTGGATCGCCCGCGAACCGACCGGCCAGTACGCCCGCCGGGCGTGTTTCCTCTACGAATGGCTGACCGGCAACCGCCTCGGATTCGCCGGGGTCACCAGTGGCAACTATGTCGACGCGATCGACCACGACCGGTACGTGACCGCCGTTGCATCGAGGCGCAACCAGCGCTGGCGAGTGAACGACAACCTGCCTGGTACCCGCGCCTATTGCCCGACGGTATTGCGGACCGCGGCGGTGAACGCGGCTGAAACCTACGACGCGACCGCCAAGCTCCTCGAACTGGAGGCCGAGTTCGGCACCGAACTCCTGCGCCGCAGCGCGGTGTGGCTCACCGTGAAGGAGAGCCGGGCAAGCTTCGCCATCGAGCACGAAGAGCGCGAAGTCAACCGGGTGCAGCGCTTCGCCGCCGCCATCGAGAGACTCACCGGCGTCTTCGAGGATCCGCTTGCCGCGAGTGCCTTGAGCGAGTTGCAGCGCCAGATCCTCGGCGAGCGGGCCACCCGCTACGGTGTCCGCCGCTCGCCGGTATTCGTCGGCGAGCGCGTAAAGCGGTGAAGGAGATCATCGAAGGACCGGATGCCGATATCGATCGCATCATCCGATCGGTCTGCTCGAACAACTGGATCGTCTCGGGCAAACTCGCGGCCGAGTTTCCCGCGCTTGCCGAGCCTGCGGTTGCCGGTGCCGCGGTGGCTGCCGTCAGGAGCGCTTTCGCGCCCAGCGTGGAGCAACGCACCAATGATGCGGACCAGTGACGGTGCGTGGAAGATCGGCATCCTGTTCTTGCGCTCCGCGGCGATGGAGATCGAGGGCCCGCAGGGCCGGGTATCGATCGACAGCGACAACAATCACGCGTGGCTCACGCCGCGCGTCGGTCGATGGACTGCCCACCCGCAAAACGTCTTGACAGCGTCGCGACCCACATGACACATTCCCGAATCCGTGACCTCTATAAAGCCGACGAGATAGTAGTGCTGACTTTGTTCAGGACATTGATAATGCAGATTTTGCACGCGGCAGCGTTGCCGCGTGACAGGTGGGGCTACGAAGCCTTCGTTCTGACGCCGATGCGGCAGAGCGAAGGCTTTTTGTTTTTTGGTTGGCTCCGCGATGGTGCGGGCCGTCGGCAAGTGCACGGCCACAGTGTGCACGCTGGCGGTTCAGCGCCGTCGATGATCCACTTCGATTCGACAGCTTCATTCATGGGGAAGGAACAATCATGACCTCCAGCATCGCCCGGGTTTCATCGGTTGCAGTCGCAGCCGCTGTGTTGTGTATCAGCTTCGCCGCGCAGGCAGATGACGTGATCCGGATCGGCATTCCGGTCGGTTTGAGCGGCGCCAATAGCGTGGTCGCGCCGTCCGTGGTGCAGTCGGCCGAGCTAGCGGTCGAAGAGATCAACGCGCAGGGCGGTCTGCTCGGCAAGAAGCTCGCGCTCGAAGTCGCCGACGACGGCAGCGGTGCCGCCGGCGCGCAGAAAGCCTTCGACTCGCTCATCTTCCAGAAGAAGGTCGATGTGCTCATCTCGATGGAGACGAGCGCTGCCCGCAACGCCGGATTGCCGATCGTGACTCGCGGCAAGACGCCGTTCATCTATACCTCGTTCTACGAAGGCCGCTCGTGCAACAAGTATATGTACGTCAACGCGTGGGTGCCTGACCAGCAGGTCGCGCCGATCGTCGATTACTTCAACAAGAACTACAAGGCGAAGACCTTCTTCCTGGTCGGCAGCGATTACGCTTTTGGTCGCGGCATGCTCGAGTTCACCCGCGGCTACGTCGAGAAGACCGGTGGCAAAGTCGTGGGCGAGGAGTACCTGCCGATGGACGGCAGCGACTGGACCTCGGTGATCAGCAAGCTGAAGGCATCCGGTGCCGACGCGCTGATCACATCGACCGCCGGCGGCGCCCCGAACGTCACGCTCACCAAGCAACTGCGCGCTGCCGGCGTCAAGATTCCGTACGGCAACCTTGCCGTGGACGAGGGCACCGCCAAGAGCATGGGCACAGACGCGGACGGCATCTTCATCGCCGGGTCCTACTTCACCAACATCGACTCGCCGAAGAACAAGGCGTTCATGGCCGCCATGCAGAAGAAGTTCGCCGCCAACCTGAAGACCCCGAACGATCTGTCGGTGCCGCAGTACGAAGCGGTGTGGGCCTACAAGATGGCGGTCGAGAAGGCTGGTTCGACCCAAGCCGACAAGGTGATACCGGCGCTTGCCCAGGTTGCCTACGAAGGCCCGCGTGGCTTGATCAAGATGGACAAGCAACGCCATGCAGCGCTCACGATGTACCTGGGGCAGGTGCAGAAGGACGGCAGCATCAAGGTGCTCGAAACCTTCAAGAACGTCGACCCGGGCGAGCAGTGCCCGAAACTGAAGTAACACGCCCGTTGTAAGTCCGGGATCCGGACGGCGGCGCGGGTTAACGCCTGCGGTGCCGCCCGCTTTTCCCGCCTGCCCGCCGGGCTCGATGAGCGCGGCGGTCTGCATGCAACTTTCGTAGCGCTCTGACCGGCAACGCCCGACACCGGACCCTCGATGGCGATCATCCTCGACATCATCACCACTGCGGCCATTCTCTACGCGGTGGCGGCAGGTCTTCTGATCGTCTTCGGCGTGATGAAGATCATCAACTTCGCCCACGGCGGCTTTCTCACGGTGGGCGGCTATTCGGCTCTGCTGGTCACCAAGCTCGGCCTGAACCCCTGGTGGGCCGTCGCCTTCGCCTTGGTCATCGGTGCCCTCTGCGGCATGGTGATCGAGCGCGTGGTGGTGCGGCCGCTCTACTCGCGCCCCCTCGACGCGATCCTCGCCACATGGGGTCTGGGCATCATTCTCGGCCAGGTGATCACGCTGGCCTTCGGTCGCGAAGTGCAGTTCGTGCAGAGCCCCGTTACCGGCGCGATCGACCTGTTGGGTGCTTCCTACTCCGAATATCGCCTGCTGCTGGTGCTGGTGGCAATCGTGCTGGCGGGCGGCCTCGCCCTGTTACTCAACGGCACCCGGCTGGGTCTGGTCACACGTGCGGTGATCATGAACGAGGATCTCGCGCGCGGCCTTGGCATCAACAGCGGACTGGTGCGTTTCGCCACCTTCTCGCTCGGTGCGGGTCTGGCGAGCCTGGCTGGCGCCCTTATCACGCCGTTGTCGAGCGTCGATCCCAACATGGGCGTGCCGTGGCTGGTGAACGCCTTCATGCTCGTCATGGTGTCGGGCGTGTCGCTGGTCAGCCTCGCGGTGGCCTGCCTGGTGCTGGGCGGCGCGCAGGTTCTGGTCAGCACCTGGGGCAATCCGATCCTGGGTGGCCTGACCATCGTCGTGCTCGCGGCCTTGGTGCTGCGGCTGCGGCCACAGGGGTTCAGCCGTGTCTGAGGCTGCCTCCCCTGTCGTCGGCGTTGCCCCCGCACGCAAGGGTCGCGGCGACCTCCGCACGCTGGCGCTGGTCGGCGGCATCGCGCTGCTGCTGGTGATCGTCGGGCCGTATGTGCTGCCGACCTACCTCGTCAACAACCTCATCCGGGCGTTCCTCTACGCAACCGTCGCGCTGACGGTCGACATCCTGTGGGGCTACACCGGCATCCTCACCTTCGGCCAGTCGGCCTTCTTCGGCATCGGCGCCTACGCGGCCGGCCTCATCTTCACCCACGTCGGCTTCAGCAACGGCTACGCGGCGCTGGCCCTGGGTGCGGGCGTAGTGGGCGCCATGCTGGTGGCGGCGGTGGTCGGCTGGCTCGCCTTCTATCACGGGGCTTCGCCGCTTTACGGCTCGGTGGTCACGCTGGTGCTGCCCATCGTCGTGACCCAGATTCTGTTCTCGGGCGGCAACTTCACCGGATCGAGCAGCGGTCTGTCCGGCTTCGACAGCTTCGACGTCTCGCTCGAGGCGTGGTTCAGGCTGGCCGGGGTGATGCTCATCGTCATCACCGCGGCGGCGTGGCTGTTCGTGCGCAGCGACGCCGGGCGCATCCTGGTCGCAATCCGCGAGAACGAGCAGCGCTGCGAATACCTCGGCATCAACGTCTCGCGCGTGAAGATCCTGCTGCTCATCGTCTGCGCCGCCATCGCCGCACTTGCGGGCTACGCCTTCGCCGCGGTGCAGATGGTGGTGGCGCCCGAATACGCCGGCTTCGTCTTCGGCACCGAACTCCTGATCTGGGTCGCGCTCGGCGGGCGCGGAACCCTGATCGGCCCGGTCATCGGCACTCTGGTGCTCGACGTCAGCACCTCCTACCTGAGCGGCAACCTGCCGTTCGTGTGGAAGCTCGTCATCGGCCTGGCATTCGTGGTCGTGATCGTGGCGTTGCCGCAGGGGCTGATGCCGCTGCTCGCGGGCGCGATGCGGCGCCTGCGCGGGCAAGGCAAGGCGGATGCGGTAACCATCGGGGCGCCGCTGCTGGAGACCGCGGTCGAACAACCGCTGGCCGGCTTGCAGGGCGGAACGCAGCGCGCGCTGATGGTGCGCGGCGTGCGCAAGCACTTCGGCAGCCTGAAGGTGCTCGAGGGCATCGGGTTCATCGCTGAGCGCGGCGAGTTGCTCAGCCTGGTGGGGCCCAATGGCGCCGGCAAGACCACACTCATGCGCTGCATCGCCGACGGCAGCGAACGCTCGGGCGGCGACATCGCGCTCAACGGCCATGACATCGGCAAGTTGCCACCGTATTCGTGTGTCGCCTTCGGGGTCGGCCGGAAGTTTCAGACGGCAAATGTCTTCGAGACGCTCACCGTGGCCGAAGCCCTGCGCGTGGCACGCACCCGGCTGGTGAATCCCTCCCTGTGGCAGCAGGCCGACACGTTGCCGTTGCCGGCGGCGGCGTTGCAGGTGCTCCGGGCAACGGGGCTCGACCGGCAACTGGCGGTGGAGGCGCGCCACCTGTCGCACGGCATGAAGCAGGCGCTCGAACTGGCGATGGTACTGGCACTCGAGCCGAGCGTGCTGCTGCTCGATGAACCCACCGCCGGCCTCACCAAGCCGGAGCGCGCCCAGATCGGACAGATCCTGGTCGATCTCGCGACCCATCACGGGCTGTGCATCCTGCTCGTGGAGCACGACCTCGATTTCGTCCGCGAGATCAGCTCGCGCGTGATCGTGCTGCATCAGGGCCGGATCGTGCTCGACGGCACCGTGAGCGATGTCGTCGAGTCCGAACTGGTGCGGACGATCTACTCGGGCGGCGGCGCACCCGCGGCGGGAGCCAACGCATGAGTGGAGCAGCCCCGGCACTCGCGGTGTCCGGCCTCAGCAGCGGGTATGGCGAGGCCGTGATCGTGCGCGACGTCACCTTCGATGTCCGGCCCGGCGAGATCTTCGCGCTGCTGGGCAAGAACGGCATGGGCAAGAGCACCTTGCTCAAGACCCTGATGGGCTACGTGCCGGCCCAGGCCGGCAAGGTCGCGCTGTTCGGCGACGACATCACCGGGCAGCCGGTGCATCGCGTGGCCCGGCGCAGCATCGCCTACACGCCGCAGGAGCGGGCCTTGTTCCAGGACCTGAGCGTCGAACAGAACCTGCGCCTGGGCTTGCGCGACGAGGCGTTGTTCGCGCCTGGCATGAAGCGTATCGGCGCGATCTTTCCGGTGCTGCCGGGCCGCATGGCGCAGCGCGCCGGCACGTTGTCGGGCGGCGAACAGAAGATGCTGCTGGTGGCGCGCGCGCTCATGTCCAGACCGCGACTGATGCTGATCGACGAGATCACCGAGGGCTTGCAGCCATCGGTGATCGATCGCCTGGCCGAGGCGCTGCGCAATGAGCGCGAGCAGTCCGGCACCGCCATCCTGCTCATCGAACAGAACGTGAAATTCGTGCTCGCCGTGGCCGATCGCTACGCGGTGCTCAAGCTCGGCGAGATCGTCGATGCCGGCGATGTCGGCGCCCCCGGCCTCGAGCGCCGGATCACCGATCAGTTGACCGTGTAGCCGACTCCTTTCGCTCGCCACGTACCGAATCCTCCGGATGACTTCATCGCCATGACCTTCTCGATCGTCGCTCACTGTTCCCGCACCGGCATGCTCGGGGTCGCCGTCGCCACGGCGGTGCCCGCCGTTGGGTCGGCCTGTCCGTATGTGAAGTCCGCTGTCGGTGCCGTATCCACCCAGTCGTGGGTCAATCCGTATCTCGCGATCGACGCGCTCGTCGCCATCGAACGCAGTGCCTCGGGCCCCGATGCGCTCGATGCGGTGATGGCGGGCGATGCCGGCCGCGAGACGCGCCAGATCGGCCTGGTCGATGCCCGGGGCCGCAGCGCGGCGTGGTCCGGATCATCCTGCACGCCCTGGTTCGGACAGATCGTCGAACCGCACTTCGCGGTCCAGGGCAACATGCTGGTGAGCGGCGACACCATCGAGGCCATGGCCGAGGCCTTCAGAGGCAGCGACGCGCTCGATCTGGCCGGGCGCCTGATGCTCGCGCTCGAAGCCGGCGAGGCGGCCGGCGGCGACAAACGCGGGCGCCAGTCGGCGGCCCTGAAGGTGCACGCCGTCGAGGAGTATCCGTGGCTGGATCTGCGCGTAGATGAGCACGCTCATCCGGTTGCCGAACTGCGGCGTGTCTACCGCATCGCGCGCCTGCAGTTGCTGCCGTTCGTCGAAGGCATGCCCACGCGCACCGACCCCGGTGCCCGAGCGCCCGACAGCGTCGTGCAGTTGCTCGGCCTGTCGCCACCGGACCGCCCGGGCGCCGGCGGCAGCGCCCTGTGACGAATCCGCGATGAACGACCCCGATCCGTTCCGTGACATCCTCGGTCTTGATCTGCCGCCCGCACGCCTGCAGGAGGTGCTGACCGCTTATCGCGCGATCGCCGCCGAGATCGCCCGCCTGCGCGAACTCGACCTGACCGATACACACCCGGCCATCATCTTCGAGCCGACCGCGCCCTACCGGCTGAAGGGCGACGCATGAGCACTGAGCTATGGGCGCAGCCGATCGAGACGCTGGCCCCGGCGATCCGCTCGGGAGCGCTGTCGCCGGTGGCGCTGACCGAAGCCTGCCTCGATCGCATTGCCGAGGTGGACGGCCGGCTTCGGAGCTTCATCCATGTGTCCACCGGCGCGCTCGCCGCAGCCCGCAACGCCGAGCGCGAGATCGCCGATGGCCGGTGGCGCGGCCCGTTGCACGGCGTGCCGATCGGGGTGAAGGACAACTATTTCACGCACGACATGCCGACCACGGCGGGCAGCACCGCGCCCGGCCTCACCTTTCCGCTGCGCGATTCCGCGGCGGCTGCCAGGCTGCGCGAGGCGGGCGCGATCCTGATCGGCAAGACCCGCACCCACGAGTTCGCGTGGGGTAACGTCACGCCGCCGGTTGCCAATCCGTGGGACCTCACGCGGGTTCCTTCCGGTTCGAGCGGCGGGTCTGGTGCGGCCGTCGCGGCAGGCCTTTGCGTGGCCGGATTGGGGTCAGACACCGGTGGCTCGATCCGCATGCCGGCCAGCGCCTGCGGGACTGTCGGACTGAAACCGACGTTCGGCCGGGTCAGTCGCGACGGCATCGTCCCCCATAGCTGGTCGCTGGATCATGCCGGCCCGCTCACACGAACCGTGACGGATACCGCGCACATGATGCAGGTGCTGGCCGGTTACGATCCGGCCGACCCCGCCTGCCAGGATCGCGCGGTGCCCGCCTACACCCGAACGCTCGGCCGACCGATCAAGGGTCTCACCATCGGCATCTGCCGCAACCACTTTTTCGACGGCCTGCAGCAGGACGTCGAACAGAGCGTCGAGCGCGCCATCGACGATCTCGCCAGAGCCGGCGCGGTGGTTCGCGAGTTCCGCATCCCGCTGCTGGAATATGGCCTCGGCGCGATCTTCGCCATCGAGCTGTCCAGCTCCACGGCCTATCACGACCAGTCGCTCCGGGCCGGTCGTGCGGCGCATTTCGAGCCCGACGTGCGCACGCTGGTCGAGATGGGCCGGCTGGTCACCGGCGCCGACTACCTCAAGGCCGAGCAGTACCGGCAGGCGCTGATGCTGCAATTCCGCATCGCGTTCCAGACCGTGGATGTGGTGGTCGGCCCGACCACACCGATCACCGCCTGGAAACACGGCGAGTGGACCATCGATGTCGCGGACCGACAGGAAAGCGTGCTGGCCGCCTCGTGGCGCTTCACCTATCCCTACAACCTCACCGGCTTGCCGGCGATCTCGGTGCCATGCGGTTTCGATCGCGACGGCCTGCCCATTGGCCTGCAGATCGCTGGCCGGCCGTTCGACGAACCGACCGTGCTGCGGGTGGCGCACGCCTACGAGCGTACCCACCCGTGGAAAGACCGCATGCCACCGCTCTAGCAGCCTGTCGGACTCAGGATGATTCGGCTGCAACGGCGGGAGAGCGGTCCATATCTCGCCGATTTCTCCTAACATACTCCCGGTATGCGCGTCGAAATCGACGAAATCTGGCCTCGCTCTCCCACTGTTTCGCTATCGAACACCTAAGCCCGACAGGCTGCCGCCCGGACTCCCGTACCGTGAAAGACACCCCCGAAAGCCGCTTGCGCGTTGCCTGCATCCAGATGGAGCCGCACGTCGGTCGCAAGCAAGACAACCTCGACCGCAGCCTCGCGCTGATCGCGAAAGCCGCCGGCGAAGGTGCACAGCTCGTGGTGCTGCCCGAGCTGTGCAACTCGGGCTACGTGTTCGCCACGCGCGAGGAGGCCTTCGCTCTCGCCGAGGAAGTCCCCGCGGGCCCGACATCGAAAGCCTGGAGCGACGCCGCGCGCCAGCACGGCGTTGTCATCGTGGCCGGCATTGCCGAGCGCGACGGTGACAAGCTTTACAACAGCGCGGCGGTGATCGGCCCGGCCGGACCTGTCGGCACCTATCGCAAAAATCATCTGTGGGGTGCCGAGAACCTGTTCTTCGAGCCCGGCAATCTCGGCGTGCCGGTGTTCAACATCGGCGCCGGCCGCATCGCCTGCGCCATCTGCTACGACATCTGGTTCCCCGAAATCTTCCGGCTGGCTGCCCTCCAGGGCGCCGACCTGCTGTGCGTTCCCACCAACTGGGTTCCGATGCCGGAACAGCCCGCCGACCAACCGGTGATGGCCAACATCGTGGCGATGAGCGGCGCGCATTCCAACTCGATGTTCGTGGCCGCGGCCGATCGCGTCGGTGTCGAACGCGGCCAGCCCTTCCTGGGCAACAGCGTCATCCTGAGCCATACCGGCTGGCCTCTTGCCGGCCCCGCGAGCGCGGATTCGGAAGAGCTGCTCATCGCCGATCTCAACCTCGCCGACGCCCGCCGCAAGCGCACCCTGAACGAGTTCAACCAGCTCCTGCGCGACCGGCGCACCGACGTTTACGACGAGATGCTGGGGGCTGCTGCAAAGCCGGGGTGGTATTGAACCGCGTCTGACCCACCCCGCGAACGAGTTGCCACCTCGAACGCTTCATTCTCCTGCCCGCTGTAACCTGTTTGTAGCCCCTCCCCTCGTTAGCCTGAAGATCACCGAGTCCGCCGCTGCCTGAACGGCGTGGCGAGGTCGCAACGTCTCGGTCATCGACCAACAACCGGAGGGACGTCATGGGTCACCACTATCTGCCTGCGGCGCTTGCCGCTGCCGCCGCCATCGCCTGCGTGATCGCATCGGGCAGCGCATCCGCGCCAGCAGAAGCATCCGATCGAGATCACCGGCGAGGGCGCAAGGGCGGATCCGTCCGGCAACTCGACATGGTGGTCGACTTCACCGCGTTCCATGACGACATGCAGTCAGTCAGTCTTGACATCCGCAGGACCGCTCGGCGACCATTGCCCCTAGGTTCCGTCCGGCACGATTCTCCGCTCATGCTGCGCCAGGGACAGGAGGGAATGATGACAAGACTCTCGAGGCTGGTCCCGATTCTCCTGGCGCTCGCCAGTGCCAGCGCGTTTCCGGAAACCTATCCGAATCGCCCCATCCGCGTCATCGTCCCGGGAGCGGCCGGCGGCGTGCTCGATGGCAACGCGCGTCGCGTTGCCGACAAATTCAGTCAGGCGGTTGGCCAGCCGGTCGTTGTAGAAAACCGCCCCGGCGCAAGCGGAAACCTGGGTGCCGAGGCCGCCGCCAAGGCAAGGCCGGACGGCTATACGTTGTTTGTCGGGAGCTCCTCCATCCTATGCGTCAATCCCGTGGTGTTTCCGAAGCTCTCCTACAACCCGGCCGAGGACTTCGTACCCATCACGCTCTCGGCCAAGGGAAGCCCGCTTCTGCTCGTCAACCCGCAGTTTCCCGCGAGCACTCTTGCGGAGTTCATCGCCTATGCCAAGGCCCATCCGGGACAAGTCACGTTCGGTACGCCGGGCGTCGGCACACCGCAGCACCTGGCCGGCGAACAGTTGATGAAACTCGCCGGGGTGCAACTGACCCACGTGCCGTACAAGAACCAACCGCAGATCCTCACCGACCTGATCGCGGGGCAGATCCAGGCCACCATTGAATTCGCTTCCATCGCGGTGCCCCACGTCAAAGCCGGGAAACTGCGTGCCCTGGTCGTGGTGGGTCCGCGCCGGAAGCCGTCGATTCCCCTCGTGCCGACCGCCGCGGAAGCAGGCCTGCCGGCATTCACCCAGACAGCATGGAATGGCTACTTCGCGCCGAAGGGAACGCCGCCCGAGATCGTGGCCAGGCTGCAGCAGGAACTTGTGCCCGTCATCAAGGGCAAGGAATTCTCGGAGTTCCAAGTGAGTCTGGGTAGCGAAGCCGTGGGTAGTACCGCGGCGGAGTTCGCGGCATTCATCAAGGACGAATGCCCGAAGTGGCGCAAGATCGCCACTGAGGCGAACATCCAGCTGGAATAGCGCGGTCCGGCGCCGGACCGCCGACGCTCAGACGCCCACAGCGCGGGCCACGGGGCGCGATATCTGCCGGCGATTGCCGACGTAGGCCTCCAGATGTGCGCTCAGATCGCGCGCGTCGTCGCCGACGCCATCGATCAAGGTGGAATTGCGGCGGCGCAGATAAGGCATGCCCATCACGTAAAGGCCGGGCGATTCGGTGACCACCCCGCCGTCGTGGCGCACGTTGCCCTTGGCATCCACGACCGGCACGTCGAGCCAGGAAAAGTCGGGACGGAATCCGGTGGCCCAGATGATCGTCTTGACGGAACGCCGCGCGAAGTCGAGCAGCAAGGGCGGCGAAGCTTCGATGCTGGTGGGGTCGTAGCGCTGCGGCGGCTCGATGGCGAGATCGCCACCCTGCGTTGCCGCCCACGCGTCGATGGTGTCGAGCAGGCGGTGCATCTTCAGATCGGCCAGCGCGCACACATTGCGCAGCGAACCGGAGAACTGCGCCTTGCCGTCGTTGATGCCGGCCAGCCGCCCGACGAGTTTCACGCCGATCGCGGTGAGCGAGTTCAGATCGATCATGCGCCGGTCGGGATAACCCGCGAGTTGCAGCGACGCGACGTTGCGGGCCCTGACGATGTCGTCGACTTCGTCATACGGTTG
>JANMWG010000087.1:0-51316 GCA_031393885.1 Betaproteobacteria bacterium
GCTGGGGTCGATGCCTGGCAGCAAGCCGCCGCCACCCCGGAAAATGGGCAGGTTCAAAGGTTTGGAAGGCGCTGCTTGCGCCCCGGCTTTCGCATATTGCGCCAAAAACTCCCGCACCTTGGCGCTGACCGACGTGCCTTCACCGATGGCGCGAATGCGGGCCAGACGAACTATGTTTTCGTCCAGGGAGATGGTTAAATTGGTCATTGGAGGCTCCTTAGGCGAAAAAATTAGTATCGCACGAAGACCAGTGTAGCACGTAACAACGTGAGTCGCGATCAGGTGGTGGCTTGGGCCGCTAGGGACGTTGGACAGTAACGCGCTTGTCGATTCCATGCTTGCGTGTAGCGCAGGTGCTATGAAATCAGGAGCTGCTTATGCACGTGTCGTTTGGGCTACGGCCTTTTTCCCAAACAATATAATAAAATGACAATCAAGGCGGAAACGCCAGGCTACCCGTGAGCCGCACATGTTCCCTGGTCGCAAACCGGTCCGTCATGCCGGCGATGTAGTCGGCTACTACGCGTTCGGGTTTCGTATTGGCCGTTTGCGCCCTGACGGTGTCGCCGGCGTCGTAAACCCCATCAAAACGATCAATATGCGCCTGCGGCATTTGCGCCGGGTCATTCATATACGCGTTGAATAAATCCCGCACGACCTGTTGCGCCGCTTGAGTCATTTGAACGACTTGCGGATGCCGGTACAAATTGGCGTGCAAAAACCGTTTGAGGGCTGTGGACTGCAAGGCCATGGCGCCACTGAAACAAACCAGTGCGGGGAGCTGACATACTGCATCCGCGTCTTCTGGGGCGGCCTTTTCAAGCGCGGCGCGAGTGGCGTCCATCACGTCATAGACCTGTGCGCTGAGCATGCGGCGTATGGTTTCAAACAGCAGGCGGCGGTTTTGAAGGTGCGGGTGGTGTTGAAGCGCTTCGCGGCGGAAATTGCTGAACAGTTCAACCGCGTCAAGCTGATCCAGATTGAGCAGGCCGGAGCGTACGCCATCGTCAATATCGTGGGCGTTGTAAGCAATTTCATCGGCCAGATTTGCCAGCTGGGCTTCCAGACTGGGCTGCTGCCATCGGGGGCCGCCGGGCGATGGCTCGACAAAGCGGCGCGCCACACCAGCGGGCTCCCGCACCTCCAGACGCAAGGCATTGCGTCTGGAGCAGTGCTTCAAAATCCCTTCGCGCGTCTCGAACGTCAGGTTCAGGCCGTCGAAGGCGCCATAGCGGCTTTCGAGGTGATCGACCACCCGCAGCGACTGCAGGTTGTGTTCGAAGCCACCGTGTTCGCGCATGCAATCGTCGAGGGCATCCTGACCGGCATGGCCGAAGGGCGTATGACCGAGGTCGTGCGCGAGTGCGATCGCCTCGACCAGATCTTCATTGAGTCCGAGGTTGCGTGCGATCGACCTTGCAATCTGGGCCACCTCGATCGAATGCGTCAGGCGGGTACGGAACAGGTCGCCTTCATGGTTCACGAACACCTGGGTCTTGTACTCGAGGCGCCGAAACGCCGCCGAGTGCACGATCCGGTCACGGTCGCGCTGGAACTCGCTACGCCCGTCGGGCGCCGCTTCGGCAATGCGGCGTCCACGCGAGGTTTCTGTACTGGCCGCGTATGGCGCCAGATCAGGCATGCGATACGCTCGGTGTGAGCACCTGCTGCAAAAGTTTGCGCGGGACGCTTCCGTGAATGAAAGCCGCACCGATACCGCGTGGAAGGATGAAGCGGATGGCGCCGCTCTCGACTTTCTTGTCGTGCCCCATCAACGCCAGCCAGCGCTCGAAACCGAGGTCGGGGGCCTCGACCGGCAGTCCCGCCCGGACCAGCAGCCGCTCGATCCGGTGGAGCTGGCTCGGATCGAGTTCACCGAGCTCGGCCGACGTGCGTGCCGCCAGCACCATGCCAGCCGCCACGGCTTCTCCATGGAGCCAGACGCCGAACCCCAGGCCGGTCTCGATGGCATGACCAAACGTGTGGCCCAGGTTGAGCATGGCACGCGGGCCGGTCTCGCGCTCGTCCACCGCGACGACGGCGGCCTTGTTTTCACATGATCGGCGCACCGCCCAGGTCAGCGCTTCCGGATCACGCGCCACCAGCCGGTCGATGTTGGCCTCCAGCCATTCGAAGAAGGCCGGATCACCGATGATTCCGTATTTGATGACCTCGGCAAGCCCTGCCGCGAGTTCGCGCTGCGGCAAGGTATCGAGAGTGGCGATGTCGGCCAGCACCGCCACTGGCTGGTGGAAGGCGCCGATCATGTTCTTGCCCAGCGGGTGATTGATCGCGGTCTTGCCACCGACCGAGGAATCGACCTGGGCCAGCAGCGTCGTCGGGATCTGGATGAACGGGACCCCTCGCAGGTAGGTCGCGGCGGCGAATCCGGCGAGATCGCCGACGACACCGCCGCCCAGCGCGACCACGGTGGTGCGACGCTCGCAATGCGCCGCCAGCATGCGGTCGTAGATGATGCCGAGCGACTGCCAGGTCTTGTGCGATTCGCCATCGGGCAGGACGACCTCGATCACTGCCACGCCCTGCGCGGTCAACCCCGCTACGAGCTTGCCCAGATATGACGGCGCGACGGTCTCGTTGGTGACGATGGCGACGCGGGGCTGGGCAAGGTGACCCACCAGCAAGCTGGCGTCGCCGAGCAGACCGCGGCCGATGTAAATCGGGTAGCTCCGGTCGCCGAGCCCGACTTCGACCGTCAGCACGCCGCCCCCTGTTCCATGTCCGCCCGCCGTTCGGCGAGCTGAATCTCGAGGCGTGCAATCAGCGTCTTCACGCTCTGGCTCCCGGTGTCGACAATGAGGTGGGCGACGTCGCGATAGAGGGGGTCGCGCTGCTCGAGCAATTGCTGAAGTCGTGCCCGAGGATCCGCGGTCTGGAGCAGCGGACGATTGCGGTCGTGGCACGTCCGGTTCCAGAGCTCTTCCACGCTCGCCCGCAGGTATACCACGGTGCCCCGAGCCTTCAGGGCGGCACGATTCGATTCCGAGATGACAGCGCCGCCACCGGTGGCAAGCACGATGTCGTCGATCTGCGTGAACTCATCGATAAGCGCGCATTCGCGAGCACGAAAACCGGCCTCGCCCTCGATCTCGAAGATCACGGGGATACGCACGCCGGTTCGCGCCTCCAGGACGTGATCGGCGTCATGAAAGGCCTTGCCGAGTCGGCGCGCCAGCAACCTGCCGACGGAGGTCTTTCCGGCTCCCATGAGTCCGACAAGAAAGATGCTGCCGGGCACATTGACACGACCGCTGGTCTCGACTTCGTCCATCGATCGGATTGTAGTGCATCGCCCGCGGCAACTCCGTAGGTGACCGGCCTTTGCACCCATCGGTCGCAAGGCCTCGAACAGAACGGCCCCAGCGCTTGCGCTTCGGGGCCGCGAATGGACGGGCCGGGGAACCGGTGCAGCACCACAGGGTCCCCCGAGGACGCAGCGCCCCCTCCAGGGGGAAGCCGAAGCGCAGCGCAGGCTGGGGGTGGGCGTCTGCTCAGCGCAACGTGAGATTGTCCTTGATGATGCGCGGGGTGACGAAGACCAGCAGTTCGCGGCGATCGTTGAAACGACGCTCGTTGCGGAACAGGAAGCCGATGAACGGAATATCGCCGAGCCAGGGGATCTTGCTCTGCTGCGTCGACTCGTCCTGGGTGTAGATACCGCCGATGCCGATGGTACCCCCGTTCTCGACCAGGACTTCGGTCGTGACCTGCTTGGTGTCGATCGCCGGGCCGGCCTGAGTGGTCTGGCCGACGCTGTCCTTGTTCACGTCGAGCTTCATGATGACATTGTCGTCGGGCGTGATCTGCGGCTTGACCTTGAGCCGCAACGTGGCCTTGCGGAAACTGATGCTGGTGGCGCCCGAGGCCGTCGCCGTCTGGTACGGGATTTCGGTGCCCTGCTCGATATTGGCTTCGACGTTGTCGGCCGTGATGATCCGCGGGCTCGAGATGATCTTGCCGCGGGCGTCGAGCTGGAGCGCGGATATCTCGAGATTGAGGAACCGGGTCAGGGCCGAGTTGAACAGGGTGAAGGTGAACGCGCCCGGGTTGCTACCGGTGCCGAGCGTTGCCGCCGGCAGGTTCACCGACAGGGAGTCCGGGAAGAAACTGGTGGCGTAGTCCTGCGCCTGCGTCGTCTGCACCCCGACGCTGCGGACTGCACCACCGATGAACGAACGCGCGCCGAGCGGCCCGCTGAAGCCGTCGGCCTTGGTGAGGCTGCCCAGGCGCACGCCCAGCGAACGACCGAAGGTGTCGGTGGCCTCGACGATACGGGCCTCGATCAGCACTTGCTTGACCGCGATGTCGACTTTCTTGATGAGTTGGGCGACTTCCTCGAGTTTGGTCGGCGTGTCCTGCACGAACAGCGTGTTGGTCCGGATATCCACTACCGCACTGCCACGCTTGGACAACACGCGCTGGCTCGCATCGGCGAGCAGTTTCTGCAAGGCATCGGCTTTCTGGTAGTTGAGCTGGAAGCTCTCGGTGCGAGTCGGTTCGAGTTCCTGGATCTGGGCCTGGGCCTCGAGTTGCAGTTTTTCCTTGGTGGCGAGTTCGTCGCGGGGGGCGATCCAGACCACGTTGCCGTTCTTGCGCAGATCGAGACCCTTGGACTGCAGGATGATGTCCAGCGCCTGGTCCCATGGGACATCCTTCAGGCGCAGCGTCAGATTGCCGGCTACGGTATCGCTCGTGATGATGTTGAGGCCGGTGAAATCGGCGATCACCTGCAGCACCGCGCGGACCTCGATGTTCTGGAAGTTGAGCGACAGTTTGTCGCCCGTGTAGCCGCGACCCGATGCCTGCCCGATCTTGGTCGGGTCCTCGACCACGGGCTTGACCTCGATGATCAGCCGGTTGTCGGTCTGGTAGGCGGAGTGCTCCCAATTGCCGCGTGGCGAGATCACGAGTCGCGCATTGGTACCTTGCTTGGTTGCTTCGACCGATTCGACCGGCGTCGCGAAGTCGACTACGTCCAGCCGTCGCTGCAGGCTGGAGGGAATGTCGGTCTGGATGAAGTCGATGATGACCGACTTGCCCTGACGACGCAGGTCGATGCCAGTGGTCGCATCGGACATGTCGATGATCACCTGGCCCTCGCCGCCCTTGCCACGACGGAAATCCACGTTGACGAGCGCATGGCTGACGTTCGCCTTGCCCTGGGAGAACTTGGTCGCCGCCACCGGACCACCACCAGCGGCATCGCTGCCGGAAGTCAGGGTGATCACGAGGTTGTTGCCTTCGAGCTGGGAATCGTACTTGATGGCGCGGGTGAGGTTGAGAACGACGCGGGTGCGATCGCCGGATTGGCCCAGACGGATCGAACGCAGCTCGGTGTTGCCGACCTCCTGGGTCGACTTGCCGAGCCCGTTGACGGTATCGGGGAAATCGAACGCCACGCGCGGCGGGTTGTTGATGGAGAACCCCACCGGCGGGTTGCCGAGGGGCTCGCGGGTGGTGATCTTCACCACGACCTTGCCACCTTGCTGGGAGCTCACGTCGATGGCGGTGATGGCGTTCTGGGCGGCCTCGCCGGCGGCATTCCCGACCGTGGGAGCGACGAGCGCAGTGGCGAATGCGGCCGCGGTCAGGAGACCACGCAATGCCGCCGGGAAAATTCTGGTCATTTCTTCGGCTCCTCTTCATCGAGCAACTGCAAGCTGCTCGTGCGCTCCGTCCAGACACCCGCGGTATCCTGGATGACTTCCTTCAACGTGACCGAGGTTTCGGTGATCATCGAGACCACACCGAAATTCTGGCCGAGGTAGTTGCCCGACTTGACCTGATAGATATTGTTGTCGGGCGTCTTGACGAGCGCAAACATCTTCTTGGTCTTGTCCTGAAGCGTGCCCACCATCTTCAGGCTCTCGAGCGGGTAGGCTTCCAGCGCCTCCTTGCGCCGGGTCGTGTCGGGTGCCGGCCCCGACCCGGCGGCCTTGTCCGACGGCTCGCTCTTGCGCTGCTTGAACGGGTCGGACAAGTCGAAGGCATCGTAGGTGAACGCTTCGTAAGGCTTGACCTCGGGCAGGGGGTCGACCCGCCCGCGCAGGTTCGAACCGGACTCTTTCACGAACTGACGCAGGTCCTGGAACTGTTCGCCGCCGCAACCCGCGAGCAACAGCAGCAGCATTCCCGCAACGCAGGTCCGGATCATGGCTTCTTCGCCCCCTTCACCTGCTTCTTCTGCGCGGCCAGTTCACCGTCATCGAGATAGCGGTAGGTCTTGGCGATGCCGTCGAGCACCAGGCTGCCGTCCTTGTCGATCTGCAATGCGATGTCGTTGAGGGTGACGATGCGCGACAGCTGCGACACATCGCTCGCGAACGCGCCGATGTCGTGATAGGCGCCGGTCACCTTGATCGTGATCGGGAGCTCGGCATAGAACTCCGACATCACTTCCTGCGGCGCAGGGCGGAACAACTGGAACTGCAATCCGCGTCCCAGACCGGCTTGGTTGATGTCGGTGAGCAACGCTTCCATCTCGGATTTATTGGGCAATTGCTTGAGCATGGCGCCGAACGACTGCTCGATGTCGGCCAGCTGCTTGCGATAGGCGTCGAGGTTGATGGCCTGTGCCTTCTTGTCGAGGAAACGTGCACGCAGGTCCGTCTCCTTCTGGCGCGAGCTTGCGAGTTGTTCGAGCTGGCCGGACCAGTCGAACCAGTAGCCGCCGAATACGATGAGCAGCAGGACAATGGCAAGGATGCCGAGCTTGGGGACGACCGGCCAGTTGCCGATGTCGCGCGGGTTCAGCCGGCGCAGGTCTTCGAGCGTCATCGCCACGGCGGCTTACCCTTTCGATCCCTTGCCGCCATGCTTCGTCGCAACGGCGTCGTCTGGCGGCTTCTCACGCGTCAGCATGACGTTGAGGTTGAATTCATTCAGGTTCTGCTTGTCGACGGTAACCGCCTTGATCTCGACTAGTCCGGGTGCCTCGAGAAACGGCGATGCCTCGAAATTGCGCATCAACGTCGACACCCGCGCATTGGAACTGGCGAAACCGACGACATTCACCTTTGCGCCAGTCTGCTTGATGCTCTTGAGGTAGACGCCATCGGGGAGCTGGCGTACCAGCTGATCGAGCAATCGAACGGTTTCCGAACGGTTGGACTGCAACGACTCGACCACTTTCTTGCGCTCGAGCAGGGCCTGGGTCTGTTCCTTGAGCTTCTTGATCTCGTCGATCTGGCGGTCGAGGATCGCGATCTCGCCATTGAGATAGTCGTTGCGCCCGTTCTGGTATTCAATCTGACCGGAAAAATAGGTATGCACCGCGATCACGATCGCAGCTCCGGTGGCGACCACCGCGCCGGCCAGGACGAAAAACTGGCGCCGCTGCGCGGCCCGCCGCTGCGCGCGGTGCGGCAGTAGGTTTATGGGGATCACGCGTCGAACCTCCGCATGGCAAGACCGCAGGCGACGAGCAAAGCGGGGGCATCCTGCTCCAGCTGGCGCTCCTTGATGCGAGACGACTTGTCCATTCCGGCGAACGGATTGGCAATCATCGTCTTGACCCCGGTGCGGCGGGTCACGACGCCATCGAGTCCGGGGATGGTCGACGAGCCGCCGGCCAAGATGATGTAATGCACCTGGCTGAACTGCGTCGAAGTGAAGAAGAACTGCAGCGCCCGCGTGATCTCCAGCGCCAGCGTCTCCATGAACGGCGTCAGCACCTCGGACTCGTAGTTGCCCGGAAGACCACCATTTTTCTTGGCGGCCTCGGCCTCTTCGGGTGCCAGGTTGAAGACCCGCTGGATATCCTGGGTGAGCTGGTTGCCGCCGAACGGCTGCTCGCGCGAATAGACCGACTGGTTGTTGCGCAGGACGTTGATGTTCATCATCGACGCGCCCACATCGACCAGCGCCAGGGTCTGTTCGGAGCCACCATCGGCCAGTTGCGCCTCGATCAGCTCGAACGCGGTCTGGGCGGCGAAGGAATCGATGTCCATCACGACCGCCTTGAGGCCGACGGCTTCGGCCACCGCCACGCGATCTTCGACTTTTTCCTTGCGCGAGGCCGCGATGAGAACCTCGACTTCTTCTGGATTGTTCGGCGCCGGACCCAGGGTCTGGAAGTCGAGATTGACTTCCTCGAGCGCGAATGGGATGTACTGGTTGGCTTCGGATTCGACCTGCAGTTCGAGATCTTCTTCGCGCAAACCCGCGGTGACCACGATCTTCTTGGTGATCACCGTTGCCGAGGGCAGCGCCATCGACAGGTTCTTGATGCGGGTGTTCATCTTCTTCCAGGCCCGCTTCAGCGCCTCCCCGACTTCCTCGAGGTTGACGATGTTGCCGTCGACCACGGCATCCTTGGGCAGGGGTTCGATGATGTAGCGCTCGAGCCGGTAGCGGCCCTTGCCCGCAGCCTCGAGTTCCACCAGCTTGACCGAGGAAGAACTGATGTCGACGCCGATCAATGGCGGCGACTTCGCCTTCATCAGATTCGCGATGAAGGTCGAGGCAGCCGTCAGATCCAGTTTTCCCTTGAGCATGGGCGAGTTACGGCAACAATATATATTTTACATTAGATACTAGCTGCAACCGCGACGCAAGCCGGGAAAAGTGGGGTTGTTTTCTGGCGCTGGTAGTGAGGCCCCTTATAATGCGCCAGCCTCCTGAATCTCACCCGATCGGCCTGTCCGGCGAAGCAACTCTCTTGCCCATGATGTCGCGCTGGTGGCTGCTACCCCTGTTTCTGGCCCTGTCGGCGCTGGTCGCTGCGGGATTGCTCGTCGGTTATGCCGCGGTGGTGGCGTTCCCCAATCTTCCATCGCTGGAAGTACTCACTGACTACCGACCCAAGATCCCGCTTCAGATCTTCAATCGGGAACGCGAGCTCATCGGCGAATTCGGCGAGGAGCGCCGGGCGCTGGTCGCCATCGCCGATGTGCCAAAACCGATGCGAGATGCCATTCTCGCCGCGGAGGACGAGCGATTCTATGAACATGGGGGCATCGACTACATCGGCGTGGCGCGGGCGGCCATCTCCAATTTCCTGCAGGGCGGCGCCCGCCAGGGTGCCAGCACGATCACGATGCAGGTCGCCCGCAACTTCTTCCTCACCAAGGAGAAGACGTTCACCCGCAAGTTCAACGAAGCGCTGCTCGCGTTCAAGATCGAGCACAACCTGTCGAAGGACGAGATCCTCCAGCTCTACATCAACCAGATCTACCTGGGTCAGCGCGCCTACGGCTTCGCGGCCGCCGCCCAGACCTACTTCGGCAAACCGCTGGATCGTCTGGAACTGGGTGAGATCGCCATGCTCGCAGGGCTGCCGAAGGCACCTTCGACCTTCAATCCGGTAGCGAACCCGGCGCGCGCCCGCCTGCGGCAGCAGTACGTACTTCGCCGCATGCGCGAGCTCGGAACGATTTCCTCGGCGCAGTACGAAGAAGCGTTGAAGTTGCCGATGCGGGTTCGGCCGGCGCCCGCCACTGCCGCCACGCGCGCGGACTTCGTGGCAGAAATGGTCAGATCCGTGATGGTCGAGCGCTACCAGGACGATGCATACAACCGCGGATTCCGCGTCTACACCACGCTCAGGCGCTCACATCAGGACGCCGCGTATGCCGCCCTGCGCCGTGGCGTGCTCGACTACGACCAGCGCCACGGCTATCGCGGCGCTGAGCGCTACCTGCCGGCACTGTCGCCAGAAAGCGACGACAGCCTGGAGGACGCTCTCGCCGACGAAGCACGCAGCGACGATATCCTGCCCGCTGTCGTGCTGGCGGCCGATACCCGGACAGTCCGACTCTTCGTGAAAAGCGCGGGGCGCGTCGATGTGACCGGTGACGGTCTCGAGTTCGCCCAGCGGATGATCGGCGACAAGGCGCCGGCAGCGCATCGGTTGCAGCCTGGCGCCCTGGTTCGAGCCCAGAAGGATGGGGCTGGAAAATGGCAGATCGTCCAGATGCCGCTGGTCGAATCCGGTCTGGTGGCGATCGACGTGCTGACCGGCGCGGTCGAAGCGCTGGTCGGTGGCTTCGACTTCAACCGCAACAAGTTCAACCATGTGACGCAGGCCTATCGGCAGCCCGGTTCGAGCTTCAAGCCGTTCGTGTATTCGGCGGCACTGGAGAAAGGTTTCACGCCGGCCACCATCATCAACGACGCTCCACTTTCCTTCGATGCCAGTGAAACCGGCTCGGCGGCGTGGGAGCCGAAGAACTACGACGGCACCTACGAGGGTCCGATGCGCATGCGCACCGCGCTCACCAAATCCAAGAATCTGGTGTCGGTCCGCATTCTCCAGTCGATCACTCCGCAATACGCGCAGGAGTACGTGACCCGCTTCGGGTTCGAGCAGAAGCTGATCCCGGCCTATCTCACCATGGCGCTCGGCGCGGGATCGGTCACCATGTGGCAGATGGTCGGTGGCTATGCGGTGTTCGCCAATGGTGGCTACAAGCTCACGCCGTACTTCATCGACCGCGTCGAGGACGCGAAAGGAACCGTGCTGGCCAAGACCAAGCCGGTGACGGTTCCGGAAACCGCACCGCGCATCATCGACCAGCGCAACGCGTTTCTGATGACCACCATGATGCGGGACGTGATCCGGGGTGGAACCGGCGCCCGCGCCCTTGCGCTCGGCCGCAGCGATCTCGCCGGCAAGACCGGCACCACCAATGACCAGATCGATGCATGGTTCGCCGGCTTCAACCCGCGGATCGCAGCCGTGGCGTGGATCGGGTTCGACACGCCCCGCACCCTCGGCAGCAGGGAAACCGGTGCTGCCGCGGCCCTGCCGATCTGGATGAGCTACATGGGGGTGGCGCTGAAAGACCTCCCGGACGAACCGTTGATCGCCCCCGACGGGGTCGTGGCCGCACAGATCAATCCGGACACGGGGTTGCGCGACGAAAATGCGGCCAACCGCATGACCGAATACTTTTATCACGAGAACATGCCGCCCGAGGACGACAACCCGGCCGCCGCGGGCACCGGCAAGCGTGGAGGCAAGGACAGTGTCGACGACCAGATCTACTAGACGGGCCGCGAACGCTTCCGGTGGCGGGCGCGACTCCACCGTAGGGCATCAGATGCGGTCCCGGATCGCGCATCTTGCGGCACGGCTCATGGCCGAAGACGGGATCGACGATTTCGGCTTGGCCAAACGCAAGGCTGCCCGGCAGGCGGGCGCCCCGGATACCCGCAATCTACCCGACACGGCGGAAGTCGAACAGGCGCTGCGTGTGTATCGGCAGTTGTACCAGGCAAGGGAGCAAGCTGAACGCATACACGATCTGAGGGGCCATGCGGTCGCGACGATGCGGCAGTTCGAGGCGTTCGATCCGCATCTGATCGGTTCGGTCCGGTCCGGCAACGCCGGCCGTTATGCCGACATCGAACTGATCCTGTTCGCGGACAGCGCGAAGGAAGTGGAACTGTTCCTCATCAACCACCGCATGCAGTACCGGGCACGCGAAGACCGCTACTGGATCGGTGACGACTGTCGCCTCGTGCCAGGCTTCGACCTCGAAACACCGTCGGCCGACGTGCACATGAGCGTCCTCGATCCGCGCGACCGCCGGCTGCCATTGCGCACAGCGGCGGAAGGCCGGCCGATCGACCGCGCCCGGCGGGCATGGGTGGAACGAGAGCTGGCCGCCACCGCGGCGGTGGCCGCAGGTGCGATACCGCCTATGACTCCGTGAGCCAGCGCGCCGCATCGAGCGCGAAGTAGGTCAGCACGCCATCGGCGCCGGCGCGCTTGAAGCTCAGCAGCGCCTCGAGCGCGCACTGCTTCTCGTCGATCCAGCCATTGGCCCCCGCCGCCTTGAGCATGGCGTACTCGCCGCTCACCTGGTAGGCAAAGGTCGGTGCCTTGAAGGTGTCCTTCACCCGCCGCACCACATCGAGGTAGGGCATGCCGGGCTTCACCAGCACCATGTCGGCGCCTTCCTCCAGGTCGAGACCGACTTCCCACAGCGCCTCGTCGCCATTGGCCGGGTCCATCTGGTAGGTGTGCTTGCCACCCTTGCCGAGATTGTCGGCCGAACCCACCGCATCACGAAATGGGCCGTAGAAGCTCGACGCGTACTTCGCTGCGTAGGCCATGATCCGGACCCGCTGGTGCCCGCCGGCATCGAGGCGGGCGCGCAGGGCGCCGATGCGCCCGTCCATCATGTCGGACGGCGCCACGATATCCACGCCGGCAGCGGCATGGCACTCGGCTTGGCGCTGCAAGACCTCGACGGTCTCGTCGTTGAGCACATAGCCACTGTCGTCGATCAGGCCATCCTGGCCATGGCTGGTATAGGGGTCGAGCGCAATGTCGGTGATCACGCCAAGTTCGGGAAAGCGCTGTTTGAGCGCCTTGATGGTGCGCGGTGCCAGACCCTCGGGATTCCAGGCCTCGGCGGCATCGAGAGACTTGGCCTGGGCCCCGACCACGGGAAAAAGTGCCATGGCGGGTATGCGAAGGCGAACGCATTCTTCCGCCGTTGCCAGCAACCGGTCGATGGTCTGGCGCTCGACGCCCGGCATCGACAGCACCGGCTCGGTCCGGTTCGAACCCTCGATCACGAATACCGGGTAGATGAGATCGTTCGCCGTGAGTACGTTCTCGCGCACCAGACGCCGCGAGAAGTCGTCACGGCGGTTGCGCCGCATCCTGCGCTGGGGAAATCGACCGAGTGTCTGCATGGAATCGAGGCCGGAAGGGGAATGTGGGTGGTTTGTGGTACCGCAAAGTGCACCGCACGCAAGTGCGCAGGATGGTGTCGGGACGCAGCTTTGTCCAGACCCGATAGGTTTTTCCCGGGGCTCTTCGTTCGCCACCTCCCAAAAGGGGCCAGCGCCCCCGGCGAGCCGAGGCCGGACACGCAGCTACGCAGACGCCTCGGTGTTGGGCACCGAACTTAGGCCGAGCCAGGGCAGGATGATGTTCTCCGCCTCCTGGATTCCGGTACGTTTCAGGCTCGAAAAGAGCGACGCGCTGGAGTTGCCGCCACGCGCGGCGAGGGCGCCGCGCACCGCCGACAGTTGCGTCGACGCCTGCTGCCGCCCGAGCTTGTCCGCCTTGGTGAGCAACGCGTGCACCGGCTTGCCGGTGGGGAGAAACCAGTCGAGCAACTGAAGGTCGAGCGGCGTCATCGGATGCCTCACGTCCATGATCACGATGAGTCCTTGCAGCGACACCCGGGTGCGGATGTAGTCGCCGACGAATTCGCCCCAGTGCCTCCGCTCCTTCTCCGGCACCTTCGCGTAGCCGTATCCCGGGAGATCGACCAGGAAACGGTCGTCGCCGAGCCCGAAAAAATTGATCAACTGGGTGCGCCCCGGCGTCTTGCTGGCAAACGCCAGCCGGTTGCGATTGGCGAGCGTGTTGATCGCGCTCGACTTGCCGGAATTGGAGCGGCCGGCGAATGCCACCTCCCGATTCACGTCGGACAGAAGCTCATGGACGCCGTGGGCGCTGGCGACGTAGTGCGCCTTGTGCAACGCACTCACAGCGCAACCGTGGCGCCGCAGCGCCCGCCATGGGTGATTCCGATAGAATGGGGTGCGATGTTGCAGGTCGCCAATTTCGTGCGCTGCACTGGACGAACCCGATCTCGGGGTGGCTCGGTGGCTGACAGGCGGGCACCCAACCTCTGTAGGAGCAATCGATGTCGAAGTCGAAACTGTTCGTTGTGCTGTTGCTGCTGGCCGGCGCCACCCATGCCGAAACCGACGCCAGGGGCGATCCCGCCAAGGGTCAGGCGCTTGCTGGCGCGTGCGCCGCGTGCCATGGGGCCGACGGCAACAGCGTCGTCAACATCAACCCGAGTCTCGCCCAGCAGCACCCCGCCTACATCGCCAAGCAACTGGCCAACTATAAGAGCGGTCTGCGTGCCAACGCCATCATGGCCGGCATGGCAGCAAATCTGGCGCCGGACGACATGAAGCACCTTGGCGCCTGGTTCGGGTCGCAAAAGTTGCGGCCGGCCGCTGCCGCCGACCAGGACCTCGCTGCGCTGGGGCAGAAGCTGTATCGCGGTGGCGATGCGGCGCGCGGCCTGCCCGCCTGTGCCGCCTGTCACTCGCCGAGCGGTGCCGGCATTCCGGCGCAGTACCCCCGACTCGCCGGTCAGCATCAGGAATACACGATTGCCCAGCTCAAGGCCTTTTACGCCGGGGAGCGTGCAAACGACTCCAACAACATGATGCGCAGCATCGCGGCCAAACTCACCGAGAAGGAAATGGCCGGGCTGGCCGAATACCTGGCGGCCTTGCGCTGATTCTTGCGTAATCACGACGCCGCCGACGCGAGCGCGGCAAAGGCGCGGTCGGCTGCCTCCAGCGTGCGAGCGATCTCGTCATCTCCGTGCGCCGCCGACACGAAGCCGGCTTCGAACGCGGACGGCGCGAGATAGATGCCACTGTCCAGCATCAGGTGGAAGAACCGGTTGAACGCCGCCTTGTCGGCTTGCATAACCTCGGCGAAGCTGGTTGGCGGCTGCGGACTGAAGAACAGGCCGAACATGCCACCGACCGATGCCCCCGAGAAAGGCACGCCGTGCGATCGGGCGCTGGCCACCAAGCCATCGGCGATGCGCGTGGTCGCGACCCCGAGGCGATCGTAGAAGCCGGGCCGCTGCAACACCTTCAGGGTCGCGAGACCGGCCGCCACGGCGACCGGATTGCCGGACAGAGTGCCGGCCTGGTAGACGGGGCCGAGCGGCGCGAGGCACTGCATCACGTCGCGCCGCCCGCCGAAGGCGCCAAGCGGCATGCCGCCGCCAACCACCTTGCCCAGGGTGGTCAGGTCGGGGGTCAGCCCGAAGAGGCCTTGCGCACCACGCGGACCCACGCGAAAGCCGGTCATGACCTCGTCGAAGATCAGCAAGGCGCCATGGCGCTGCGTGAGGTCTCGCAAAGCGGCGAGAAACCCCGGCGTGGGCATCACGAGGTTCATGTTGCCCACCACCGGCTCGATGATCACAGCCGCGATATCGGCACCACCGACGGCGAAAGCCTGCTCGAGTCCGGCGACATCGTTGTAGTCGAGTACCAGGGTGTGCTTGGTGGTATCGGCGGGCACGCCGGCCGAACTGGGCTGGCCGAACGTGAGCGCGCCCGACCCCGCCTTGACCAGCAGTGCGTCGGCATGGCCGTGATAGCAGCCTTCGAACTTGATGATGCCGTTACGGCCGGTGAATCCGCGGGCGAGACGGATGGCCGACATGGTGGCTTCGGTGCCCGAACTGACCAGCCGCACCATCTCGATCGACGGCAGCAGAGTGGTCAGCAGCTCCGCCATCTCGAGTTCGCGCTCGGTCGGCGCGCCGAAGGACATCCCCGATGCTGCCGCCTTCTGCACCGCCTCGACCACTTCCGGATGGGCGTGGCCAAGAATCATCGGGCCCCAGGAACCGATGTAATCGATGTAGGGCGTGCCATCGGCATCCCAGACCCAGGCGCCCTTGCCGCGAGCGAAGAAGCGCGGGGTGCCACCGACCGACCGGAAGGCGCGAACCGGCGAATTGACGCCTCCGGGGATCACGCGCTGGCATTTCTCGAACAGGACGTCGTTGCGGCTGGTCATGGTGTGGTGAGGATCAGGGATTGGCGAAGGAAGGTGTGCGGAGAAACAGTTGACCGAAGCTGGCGGCACGAGCCCGCACATCGGGTGCGGTGAACAGATCGGTGATCACAGCGAGCGCATCGGCACCCGCGGCGATGAGGCCGGGAGCGTTCGCGAGCGTGATACCGCCGATGGCGACGATCGGGCAATCGAGCGCCCGGCGCGCCGCCGCCAGCAGCGCCGGCACCGGCCGGACCGCAAGCGGCTTGACCGACGAGGCGAAGAAGCTGCCGAACGCCACGTAGTCTGCGCCTTCGGCGCGAAGCTTCCGCGCCCGGGCGAGATCGTCGTAGCAGGAAACGCCGATAATCGCGCCTCGCGACAACCAGCGCCGGGCATCGGCTACCGATGCATCATCACGGCCGAGATGCACGCCATCGGCACCGATCTGCGCCGCGAGCACCGCATCGTCGTTCACGATCAGCGCTGCACCATGTCGCCGGCACAACGCCAAAAGGCGATAGGCCTGCTCGGCCTTCGACGCAGCACTGGCGTTCTTGGCACGGTATTGCACCAGGCGCACGCCGCCATCGAGCGCCCGGGCCACGACATCCAGAAGCGCCCCGGTATCGGCCACGTCGGGCGTCAGCGCATATACCCCCTCAATCTTCGGCATCGACAGCGGCCTCTTCCTCGCGGGCCCAGAACAGGCGGTCAGGAACGTGCTGGCCCATGCCGGGGCGAAACGCGAAGCGCAATGACTGCCACGTGTATTCCTGGGCATCGCGCACCGCCGCTTCGATGCCGAGCCCATTGGCAAGCGTGGCTGCCAGCGCCGATGCGAGAGTACAACCGGAACCGTGATAGGACCCGGGAAGCCGCGGCCAGGCGTCGGTGCGCAACGTGCCGTTACCGCCATACAGCGTGTTGATGACCTGGGTCGTGTTTTCGTGGGTGCCGGTGATGAGCACGAATTCGCTGCCCAGGTCGAGCAGACGCCGGGCGCACTCATCGAGCGAAAGCTGATCGGTGTCGCCATCATCGCCGGCAAGGCGCCGGGCCTCGAGACTGTTCGGCGTGAGCACCGTGGTCTGGGGAATGAGCAGGTCGCGCATGGCCCGCATCATCTGGTCGGTCGCGAGTTCGTCACCGCGACCGGAGGCGAGCACCGGGTCCAGGATCAGGGGAATATCGGGATAGTCGGCGATGATCTCGGCGATCGAGCTGATGATCTCGACACTGCCGAGCAGCCCGATCTTGAAGACCGCGACGGGCATGTCTTCGAGGACGCATCGCGCCTGGTCGGCGACCCACTGCGCATCCAGCGGCAGCACCGCCTCGACGCCGGAGGAGTCCTGAACCGTGACTGCCGTGACCACGGACAACGCATGGCAACCCAGGCTGGTCAGCGTGAGCACGTCGGCCTGTATGCCGGCGCCGCCGGTCGGATCCGTCGCGGCAAAAGTCAGAACGATGGGGGGTGCGACGATCATCGACGCGTGGCGGAAAACAGGGCGGCCTTATAGAATCAAGATTTTAGCTGAAAGCTCCCGCGCAATGTCCGACAACGATCCGAAACCGTTCGCTACCTACATGTGTCTGATCTGCGGCTTCATCTACGATGAAGTGGCCGGGTTGCCGGCAGAGGACATCCCGGCCGGTACCCGCTGGGAAGACGTGCCGATGAACTGGGTCTGTCCCGAGTGCGGCGCCCGCAAGGACGACTTCGAAATGATGGAAATCTAATATGACCATCCCCACAAGCTCTGGTCGTTCGCTACCCCCCAATGAGGGGCGAGCGCCCTTGGGAAGTGAGACCGGACACAGACAGTCCCTGCGGACTGTCTGTCGCCTGCCGAACGCCAACGGACGCCGGCCGCCGACGGCCCGGCGGGCACTCTGAGGACCTCTCGATGCGGATTCTCCACACCATGCTGCGGGTGGGCGACCTCGAGCGCTCGATCGACTTCTATACCGGCGTGCTCGGCATGAAGGTTCTGCGCCGCAAGGACTATCCCGACGGGAAGTTCACGCTGGCATTCGTGGGTTACGGCGACGAATCCAAAGAAGCGGTGCTCGAACTCACCCACAACTGGGACACCCAGGCGTACGACATCGGCACCGGTTACGGTCATATCGCCCTGGAAGTCGACGATGCCCGTCAGGCCTGCGAGGAGACCCGCAAGCGTGGCGGCAAGGTCACCCGCGAAGCCGGACCGATGAAGCACGGCACGACAGTCATCGCATTCGTCGAAGACCCCGACGGCTACAAGATCGAGTTCATCCAGAAGAAGGCGGCAGCGTAACGCATCGTCCGCAAGAACGGTCACCAGGCGGCGTCGGCAGGGGCCCCCCGAGGATGCTGCGCCCCCTCGATGGGGAAGCCGAAGCGCAGCGCAGGCTGGGGGTGGGCGTCACTTCAGGCGCTCGCCCGCTTCGAAACCGCGTTTGCGGCTCGCACCCATTGCTCGACCCCCAGCGTCTCCGGTCGAGCCGCGGGATTGATGTCGATTGCTTTGAGTTCGCCGGGCGAAAGGTACGAACTGACCGCATTGCGCAGGGTCTTGCGCCGCTGAGTGAAGGCGCGTGTGACCAATTGCGCAAGCAAGATCTCGTCGTCGGCCCTGAATGGCAATGGATTCAGGGGCCACACGCGCACCACGGCCGAACGAACTTTCGGCGGCGGATCGAACGCCTCGGGACCCACTTCGAACAGGTTGTCGATACCGAAACGATAGCGCAGCATCACCGTGAGCCGGCCGTATTCGCTCCCACCGGGCTCGGCGGCCATCCGCTCGACCACCTCTTTTTGCAGCATGAAGTGGCCGTCGCGCATCACGTGCGCATGGGCGGCAAGGTGAAACAGGATAGGCGTCGAAATGTTGTAAGGCAGGTTGCCTACCAGACGCAGGTCGGCGCCAAGACCGGAGAAGTCGAACTCCAGCACATCCGCCAGATGGACCTGCAGGCGTACCTCCGGGAATTCGCCACGCAACCGGGCGACGATGTCACGATCGATCTCGATGGCATGCATTCGCGGCACGCGGTCGAGTAGCGGGAATGTCAGCGCACCCAGACCCGGACCGATCTCGATCAGCGTGTCTTGCGGTTGCGGCGCGATCGCATCGACGATGCGTCGTATCACCGACGCATCGGTGAGAAAGTGCTGCCCGAACCGCTTGCGCGCGACGTGCCCACCGACGCCGGGGCGGCTCATCGGCGACGGCTTGGTGCGGACCACGGGATCATGGGTGGATTGCCTCAGGACCCGGTACGCTCGGTCGAAGGTTCGCGGCCAGGTCGAGCGCCGCCAGCAGACTTCCGGGGTCGGCGCGGCCCGTGGCGGCAAGATCGAGCGCGGTGCCGTGGTCGACCGACGTCCTCACGATCGGCAGACCGAGAGTGACGTTCACGCCATGGCCGAAGCTCGCGAACTTGAGCACCGGCAAACCCTGATCGTGATACATGGCCAGCACCGCATCGGCCGTTTCCAGATATCGCGGCTGGAACAGCGTATCCGCCGGCAGCGGTCCGGTCAGGTCGAGCCCTTCGGCTCGAAGCGACCGCAGCACCGGATCGATCACATCGATTTCCTCGCGTCCCATGTGCCCCGATTCGCCGGCATGCGGGTTGAGACCGGCAACCACGATACGCGGCCGGGCGATCGCAAACCGCGTGCGTAGATCGGCATGAAGGATGCGTAACGTCTGCGCAAGCGCGACCCGGGTGATGGCATCTGGTACCGCGCGCAACGGCAGGTGCGTGGTGGCCAGCGCAACCCTCAGGCCACCGCCCACCAGCATCATCACGACCCGCTCGACCCCGAACCAGCGGGCAAGGTATTCGGTGTGCCCGGTGAAACCGAGACCGGCCTCCAGCAGGATGCCCTTGTGCACCGGCGCCGTCACCATGGCACCGAACTCGGCATCGCGACATCCGCGCGCAGCCCGGTCGAGGAGGGCCACGACATAGTTCGCGTTACGCACGTCGAGTTGTCCGGGCGACGCCTGGACCGACGCTGGAACATGCAACAACGACGGCCCGTGAATGTGTCCACCGGGCTCATGATCGGGAAGGTCGATGATCCGGCCGATCCGGACCATCCGCGCTTCGAGCAGCGCACGATCTCCGATCACGACGATCGGCAGCGTCGTCTGCGCTGCCACGGCCATGCAGATCTCCGGGCCGATGCCGGCCGGCTCGCCGGTCGTCAACGCGATCGGCGCCACCATCACAGGGCTCGCCGGGGAACGCTGCGCCCCCTGAAGCGGGAAGGCGAAGCGAAACGCTGAACGAAGCGTGACGGTTGCGAAGCGAAGGGGCAGCGCCCACAGGGTCCCCCGAGGACGCTGCGCCCCCTGGGGGAAGGCGGAGCGCAGCGCAGCCTGGAGGTGGACCTCACTGTTTAGCGTTCGTCCGAACGGTATTCGACGAATGCGCGGTCGCGCTGCTGCCGCACCCATTCGGTGAAGGCTTCCTCGGACTTGCGAGCGCGGATTGCCTGCTGCGCCATGCGCTTCTCGCGCTCCTTGGTCAGATCCTCGGTGCGCCGCTCCATCACCTGAATCAGGTGCCACCCGAACGGTGACTGGACCGGGGCGCTGATTTGCCCCGGGGATAGCGCATCCATGGCCTGCTCGAACTCCGGCACGGTGTCGCCCGGCGACAGCCAGCCCAGATCGCCCCCGCGTACCGAAGACGCATCTTCGGATTGCAGCCGCGCCAACTCGGCAAAATCGGCGCCCTTGACGATGCGCTCGCGGATCTCGATCAGACGCCGCTTTGCCTCGACCTCGGCCACGACCTCGTTCAGGCGAATCAGGATGTGGCGCGCCTTGGTCTGCTGCACCACCATTACCTGCCCGACGACACGCTTGTTCACCAGCTTCAGGATGTGAAAACCGTTCGGACTGCGCAAGAGTGGCGACAGGTCACCGATCTTCATGGTCGCCGCGGCCTGCACGAACATGGCCGGCAACCGGCCGGCCGGCCGCCAGCCCAGATCGCCGCCTTGCAGGGCGTTCTGGGCATCCGAGTAGGTCGATGAAACCTGGTTGAAGTCGGCACCTTTCGTGAGCTTCGCCAGCGCTTCCTCGGCCCTGGCGCGCTTCGCCTGGATCTGCGCCGGCGCCGCCGCCTCGGGCACGGTCACGAGAATATGCAGCAGGCTGTATTCCTCATCGCGTCCGCTCGCTTTCTGCGAGGTCAGATAGTTGGCCACTTCGGCATCCGAAACGATCAGGCGTCCGTCCACCTCCCGCTCGCGCAGGCGCGACACGATGATTTCGCCACGAATGTCTTCGCGAAACCGATCGTAGTCGATGCCATCATCGCGCATCGCCGCGCGGAACTGCTCCGGCGACATCTTGTTCTCCTGCGCCATGCGCGCGATGGTGCGCTCGAGCTGGGTATCTTCGACGCGTACCCCGGTTTCCTGGCCGACCTGTCGCAACACACGGGTCGTGATCATTCGCTCGAGCAATTGTTTCTCGAGGAGATCACGCTGCGGCAGCGGTGTTCCTTGCCGGACCAGCTGTCGCGTGGCGAGCTTGACCTGATCGTCGAGTTCCAGGCGCGTGATCACGTCGGTGTTGACGATCGCCACCACGCGGTCGAGGCTCAGCGATTGCCGGGCGCGGTCGCCGTCGTTCGTGGCGCTGTGCGCGGCGGCAGAGATCGAAACCAGCAGCAATGCCGAACAACCGGACAAGAATTTCATGATGAGGGGCCTCTCGCGTGCGCGGCGGCGCATCACTGCGCCGGATAGTAGTCTTCGTGCAGGTTGCTTTGCGGTAGCGCGTTCAGGCGCTGATAGCCGGAGACGTTCTGGCGCAGGATCTCGAGCGGATTCGAACCGATGTTCGACAAACCATTGAACTCGATCTGGAAAAACAGCGCCCGGACGTTGTTCCGGGTGAAGGTGACGAACTGCTGCATCACCGCCCGTGCGACCCAGCAGCCGGCATTGTATTCGACCCCCCCGATGGTGGCGACCGGCGTCCGGTCCTTGAGCGAGTAGGCCCAGCGCCCGACCACGCTCCAGCGATCGTTCAGCGGCCATTGCGCCGAGATATCGGTCTGTTCGAAGCTGTTGCGGAAATAGCGGTAACTGAGATTGAGGAGCTTCCCTGGCTCCGGGTTGTAGCGCAGTGCGAAAGTCTCGCGGTCGAGACGGCTGTCGTTGATGTTGTACTGCACCGCGGCATCCGTGTACCACTGGGTGTTCACGCGCGAGTTGACCGCCACGAGCAGATCGGACCGGTTCAGCGTGTTCGTGGTCACGGTCGGCAGGGACACGCGCTGATCCTGGAAGTAGAACCGCTCCGCAACGGTGAGCTTCACGCGTTCCTGCCCGCTTTCGGTATCGATCAGACGACTGGACACCGCGCCGGTGAGCTGGTTCGCATCGTTGATGCGGTCGCTGCCGACGAACTGGTTCTCGGTGAAGATCTGCGTCATGTTGAAGTCGGCAAGGGCCGTGTCGAACACCGGCAGCCGGCTCTGGTCGCGAAACGGGATGTAAACGTAGTAGAGCCGCGGCTCGAGCGTCTGGGTGTATCCAAGCCCCCGGAACCTGGTCTGGCGCTCGAAGGTGACCGTGCTGTCCAGGCTCATGATCGGAATCGTGCGGTCGGTATCGCGATAGCCGAGCTGCTGATCCAGAGCATAGTGGGTGTAATGCATGCCGATCTTCGGCACCACGGTCACGAATGAAGTCTGAAGCGGGTACGAAACGGACGGATAGAGCACCGCTCGCTGGCCGTTGACCAGTGTCGGATGCGAGAACGAGACGTACTCCGAGAGCAGATTGAGGTCGAAGCCACTTTCGTTGACCCGCAGGCCGGTGAAGGTCAGCTGCGGCAGCCGGGCATATGGCGGCACGATCGGGGCATTGGGATCCTGCAGGGTCTGGAAACTCTGTGCGCGCGCACCGACACTCCACCATCCGCCCTTGTAGTTCAAGCCTGCGTCCCTCGGCAAATTGCTCTGCGAGGTGACTGCGATGCGATTGGACAGGTCGACGAAGTAACGATCGTCCGACACTCGTTGCACGTTCACGTAGCCGCTAAGCCCGGGCATGAAGGTCTGGTTATGCCGGAACGCGAGCCCGTAGCGGGTCTCGCCCTGGCGCTCGCGGTCATTCTCGAGGTACTCCGCGTTCAGCAGTCCGCGGTAGGTCGTGCCGAGGTAGCGAAATTCGTTGTTCAGCATCAGACCACGCTTGGCCAGGACCCGCGGTGCGATGGTTGCATCGTAGTTGGGCGCGAGGTTCAGGTAGATCGGCAGCGTGAACTCGAAGCCACTCTGACCGGTGGTACCGTAGGTCGGGCTGAGCACGCCGCTCTTGCGCGCGTTGGAAAGCGGGAAATCGATGTACGGCAGGTAGACGATCGGCACATCCTTGAACACCAGCTTGGCGCCACGCGCCACGCCCTTGTTGTGGTCGCGATCGATGCTGAGTTTGCGCACCTTCAGATACCAGTCCTTTTCCGGCGCCTTGCAGGTACTGTAGGTGGCATCAACGGCGCGGTAGCGAGTCTTGCTCTCGATGGTCAGCTTGCTCGCCTTGCCCCGGGCCTTGATGTCCCGAAAATAAAAACGTGGCCCTTCGGCATACCCGGTGTCGGTACGCAGGTCGAAGAACAGCTTGTCGCAGTCGAGCAGGTCACCACCGCGATCGACTCGCACGTTGCCGGTCGCCGTGAGTTGCTCATCGCGTACGGAATAGAACAGGTTGTCGGCGAAGATCGTGCGGCCGCGCTGCCGCAGGCGCACATCGCCATGGGCTTCGAGATTGTCGTCCTGAATACCGGACACCCGATCGGCCTCGATGAACATCGGCACGTCCTCGGCGGTGGCGGCGTCGGCGGCAGGCGGCGGCAGCAGGCCCGACTGCAGCTTGAGGCGCAGACCGAGTTCCTGTGCGCATGCGGGCCACGCGACGACCAGGGTGACCAGCACGAGCCGGCGCAGACAGCGATCGATCAAGGGGAACCGGGCGGGGCGCGACTGTTAGAATCGCCCAAGTATATTGCCTTGGCCGTTCCGCTCTTGGACCGTTTGCATCGACTCAATGCCTGGCTGGGCTCCTGTCTGCCCGGTCGCGCCCTTCGTCTCGAACCCGCGTCGACCGACGCGAGCTTTCGTCGCTACTTCCGGGCGTTCGACGACCAGGCATCGTGGATCGTCATGGACGCTCCTCCCGAACACGAAGACTGCGCGGCGTTCATCCGGGTGTCCGGCCTGCTGCTCGACGCCGGACTGCATGCGCCCAAGGTGCTTGCACATGACCTGGAGCAAGGATTCCTCCTGCTCACCGATCTGGGCAACACTACCTTTATGGCGGCGCTCGAGCAGGATCGGCAGCGCGCCCCGGCCCTGTTCGACGACGCCACATCGGCACTGGTGCAATGGCAACTCGCCACGCGCGCCGGTGTGCTCCCCGATTTCGATGGGTCGCTGCTGCGGCGCGAACTCGGCCTGTTCCCCGACTGGTATGTGCGACGCCATCGCGGACATGCCCTCGACCCGCTGCAGGCCGAGGTGCTCGCCCGGATGTTCGACCTGATCGTCGCCGCCAACCTGGCGCAGCCACGGGTGTTCGTGCATCGCGACTACATGCCGCGCAACCTCATGGTGGCCGACCCCAACCCCGGCATCCTCGACTTCCAGGACGCGGTGCTCGGCCCGGTGACCTACGATATCGCGTCGCTGTTTCGCGACGCGTTCATCAGTTGGGACGAAACCGAGGTGCTGGACGGCACCATCCGCTACTGGGAGAAGGCGCGCCGCGCCGGCATCCCGGTGACATCGGATTTCGGCGAGTTCTGGCGCGATGTCGAATGGATGGGGCTCCAGCGACACCTCAAGGTTCTCGGGATCTTCGCCCGGCTGCACTATCGAGACGGCAAGTCCGCCTACCTCGCCGACACGCCGCGATTCGTCGGTTACGTCCGCGCGACGGCGCAACGCTACCAGGCCCTGCTGCCGCTGGCCCGCCTGCTCGACGTGATCGAGAGATGACGCCCCCCCCAGGCTGCGCTGCGCTTCGCCTTCCCCCCGAGGGGGCGCAGCGTCCTCGGGAGGCCCTGTGGGCGCTGCCCCTTCGCTTCCGAATGTCCCTGCGTTCGATATCCCAGGGCTGCGCTGCGCGTCGCCTTCCCCCCGAGGGGGCGCAGCGTCCTCGGGGGGCCCTGGGGGCGCTGCCCCTTCGCTTCCGAATGTCCTGCGCTTCCCCTTCCTCCAGGCGTACAGCGCCATTGGAAGCGGCCCGGCGGGCGCTGAATCGGCGGCCGCCATGAAAGCGATGATCCTCGCCGCCGGGCGCGGCGAGCGCATGCGGCCACTGACCGACCACGTCCCGAAGCCGTTGCTGCCCGCCGGCGGCAAACCCCTCATCGCGTGGCACCTCGAACGACTCGCCGCCGCGGGCGTGCGCGACGTCGTGGTCAACCATGCGCATCTGGGCGCGCAGATCGAAGCCGCGCTCGGCGACGGTACCGCATACGGACTGCGCATCCACTACTCGCCCGAGGCCGAGGCCCTCGAGACCGCAGGCGGCATCGCGCAGGCGCTGCCCCTGCTCGGCCCGGCGCCGTTCCTGGTGATCAACGGCGACATTCATTGCGACGTGCCGCTCGCACCGTTGTTTGCGCGGGCCCACCGGATGGCGCACCTGGTGCTGGTCGACAACCCCGCCCATCACCCCGGGGGCGACTTTGCGCTCGTCGACGGCCTGGCCCGTGCTGCTGGCGAGCCACGTCTGACGTTCAGCGGCATCGGCGTCTATCGGCCTGCGCTGTTCGCCGCCGTACCCGCCGGGAGCAAGGCCCGGCTTGCCCCGTTGCTGATCGCGGCCATGGAGCACGCCGCGGTCAGCGCCGAGAAGTTCGACGGCTGCTGGATCGATGTCGGCACGCCGGAACGCCTGGCCGCGCTCGACATCCATCTGCGCCGCCTATAATCGAAACATGAATGCTCCCGCTTCCAGGCAGTCTTCGTTTGCGCACTTCGCGCAGCGGCGTCACCGCCTTGCCTCGGCCATGGGCCAGGGCGTCGCCGTCATCGCCACCGCGCCGGAACGCACCCGCAACCGTGACGTGCACCATCCGTTTCGCTTCGACAGCTATTTCTACTACCTCACCGGCTTCACCGAACCCGAGGCCGCACTGGTCCTCGTGGCGGGCGCCGAGCCCCGCAGCATCCTGTTCTGCCGCGAGAAAAACATCGAACGCGAGATCTGGGACGGCTTCCGCTTCGGCCCCGCGGCGGCGCAGTCCGGGTTCGGCTTCGATGAGGCGCAGCCGATCGGCACGCTCGACGAACAGATGGCCGGGCTGCTCGCCGACCAGCCCGCGATGTATGCCGACGTAGGTGCCGATGCGGCCTGGGATGCCCGTGCGATCGGCTGGCTCAATGCCGTGCGCGCCCAGGCCCGCAGCGGCGTGACCGCACCGGGCGAGATCCGCGACCTGCGTCGCCTGCTCGACGACATGCGGCTATTCAAGGACACCCATGAACTCGCCAGCATGCGGCGGGCGGCGGCAATCTCGACTGGCGCGCACGAGCGGGCGATGCGGGTCACCCGGCCCGGGCTCCACGAGTACCAGATCGAAGCCGAGTTGCTGCACGAATTCCATCGCCACGGTTCGCCATCGCCGGCCTACCCGAGCATCGTCGCCGGTGGCGCCAACGCCTGCGTCCTGCACTATGTCGAGAATCGTGCCCGGCTCGAGGCCGGCAGCCTGCTGCTGATCGATGCCGGCTGCGAAATCGACGGCTATGCGTCCGACATCACGCGCACGTTTCCGGTGAGTGGCCGCTTCAGTACGCCGCAGCGTGACATCTATGAACTGGTGCTCGCCGCCCAGGCCGCCGCGATCGCCGCCGTTCGGCCCGGCCAGCACTGGGAACAACCGCACGACGCGGCCCTGGCGGTCCTGGTACGCGGGTTCATCGACTTCGGCCTGTGCACCGGCTCGCCCGAGTCGGTGATCGAGTCGGGCGACTACAAGCGCTTCTACATGCATCGCACCGGTCACTGGCTCGGCCTCGACGTGCACGACGTCGGCGACTACAAGCGCGACGGGGCATGGCGCGCGCTCGAACCCGGCATGACACTCACGGTCGAGCCCGGCTGCTACATCCGCCGCGCGGACAATGTGCCGGCGGCGTTCTGGGACATCGGCATCCGCATCGAGGATGACGTCCTGGTAACCGCCGACGGCTGCGAAGTGCTGACCAGCCCGGCCAAGACCGTGGCCGCGATCGAGGCCCTGGTCGGCACCGACTGACCCCCGCGAGTCACCCCCCCGGCGATGACGAACACCACCGGCTACGACGCCATCGTGGTCGGTGCCGGACCGGTCGGCCAGTTCCTGGCGCTCGCCGCCAGCGCTCGCGGTCAGCGGCTATTGGTGCTGGAAGCGAAGGCAGCCGGCGACGCCAGGGATGGCGATCGCACACTCGCCCTTTCACACCGCAGCTGGCTGATGCTCGACCGGGTCGGTGTCGCTGCCAGGGTGGCAACACTTACAACCCCTATCGACCGCATCCACATTTCGCAGCGGGGCGGCCCCGGACGCACCGAACTGTGTGCCGCCGAGAACGACTTGCCGGCTCTGGGCCATGTGGTGGGCTATGGCGATCTGCAGGCCGCCCTGGCTGCGGCGCTCCTCGCCGCTCACGTGGACGTTCGGCGCGGCACAGCGGTCACTGCCGTCGTCGAGTCTTCCGACATCGCCACCGTTCACGCGGGCGAGGATCGATTCTCGGCGTCGACCGTGATCGTCGCCGAAGGCGGAGGCGCCCTGCTCGAATCGCTCGGATACGAACAAAGCATCAAGGACTACGGCGTGTGTGCACTGGTGGCTCGCGTGATGACCGACATGCCGCATCGGCACATCGCCTACGAACGTTTCGCCGAACACGGTCCGCTCGCGCTGTTGCCGCGCGGCGACGGCTTCGCGCTGGTCTGGACACTGGCCCCGGCGTTGGCACAACAGACGGCGACGTTGCCAGTGACTTCATTTCTGCCGGCGTTGCAGAATGCCTTCGGCTGGCGTGCGGGACGGTTCGTGGGCGTGGGCGAGCGCAGCATGTTTCCGCTGGTACTGCGTCGCACCAGCGACAGCCCGCATGCGCGCGTGGTGGTGCTGGGTAATGCCGCACAGACACTGCATCCGGTAGCGGGACAAGGCCTCAATCTGGGTCTGCGCGACGCCTGGATCGCCGCCGAGACACTGGCGCGCGATGGCAGGATCGATGGCCGGGCGTTCTCGCAGTCGCGACGCCGCGACCGCGGCGCCAATGCACGTTTCACCGATTTCCTCGCGGAGCTGTTCGTGGGCACCGCACCCGGCCTCGGCGCGGCGCGCGGCGCAGGCCTCACCCTGCTCGACACCGCACCAGGTCTGCGGCGGCTGTTCACGCGTGCACTGAGCTTTGGCCGCATGCGATAAGCTGGTGCATGGGCGTCGCGCGGACAGCCTTTCTGTTTACAATACGCGCCCTTTTCGCTCCGGCAAGCGCACCAATTCCGCCATGCAGATCGGTCCACACAAGTTGCGCAACCAGCTGGCCGTGGCGCCGATGGCGGGAGTGAGCGACCGGCCATTTCGCCAGTTGTGCCGTGCGTTCGGTGCCGGTTACGCCGTTTCGGAGATGGTCGCCTCGGATCACCGCCTGTGGAACTCCGACCAGAGCCGCCGGCGACGCGATCACGAAGGCGAGGTCGATCCGGTGTCGGTGCAGATCGTCGGTACCGACCCCGCGATCATGGCCGAAGCGGCGCGCTTCAATGTCGGCCACGGCGCCGGCGTCATTGACATCAACATGGGTTGCCCGGCGAAAAAAGTATGCAACGTCGCGGCCGGCTCCGCGCTCATGCGCGACGAGACCCTGGTAGGCCGTATCCTCGAGGCCGTCGTCGCCGCCGTCGATGTGCCGGTCACCCTCAAGATCCGCACCGGCTGGGACCGCACGCAGCGCAACGCGGTCGCCATCGCAAAGCTCGCCGAGCGCTCGGGCATCCGCGCGCTCACCGTGCACGGGCGCACTCGCGCCGATCTGTTTTCGGGCGAAGCCGAGTACGCCACCATCGCCGCCGTCAAGGCGAGCGTCGGCATCCCGGTGATCGCCAACGGCGACATCGATTCTCCCGACAAGGCGCGCCACGTACTCGCGATCACCGGTGCGGACGCCGTCATGATCGGCCGTGCCGCGCACGGGCGACCCTGGATCTTCCGTGAGATCGATCATTTCCTCACTCACGGCCGATACCTGGCCGGACCCTCGCTGCTCGAGCAACGCGACGTGATCCTCGCGCATGTGCGGGCGCTGCATGCCTTCTATGGCGAAGCGGTGGGTGCCAGGGTCGCCCGGAAACACGTCGGCTGGTACGCGCGATCGCTGCCCGGCGGCGAGCTTCTTCGCAGCCGCGTCAACGGGCTCGACGCTGCCGCCGATCAGGTGGCGGCGATCGACGCATTCTTCGCGCACGAACAGCGCCCCGTCGCCCCTGCAACGCCAACACCCTACCGCGAGGCGGCATGATCAACGAGAACGACATCGCCCGCTGCGTGCGCAAGGCCATCGACAGCTACTTTCGCGATCTCGACGGCGAGCCGCCCTCCCCGATCTACGAAATGGTCATGCAGTGCGTCGAACGCCCGATGATCGAAACCGTGCTGGCCCGCGTCAACGGCAATCAGACGCAGGCTGCCGCGCTGCTCGGCATGAACCGCAACACCCTGCGCAAGAAGATGCAGGCCTACGGGTTGATCTGAGGTGACGCCCCCCCAGGCTTCGCTGCGCTTCGCCTTCCCCCCGAGGGGGCGCCCCATTCCTCGGGAGCGAGGCCGGACACGGACAGTCCCTGCGGACTGTCCGTCGCCTGCCGAACGACAGCGGCCTCCGGCCGCTGGCACCCTGCGGACGGGGCCCCTTCGCTTTTGCGAGTCTCTTCGTTCGGCGTCCCAGTGGGGGCCATCGCCCTTGGGGCTGCCCGGTGGGCGCTGAGCATACGTCCCCTGCTTTCACGCCACATTCCATGAGCCTCTCACGGCAGGCACTCATCAGCGTTTCCGACAAGACCGGCGTCGCCGAACTCGCCGTTGCGCTCGAGCACGCCGGCTTTCGCATTCTGTCGACCGGCGGCACCGCGAAATTGCTGGCCGCTGCCGGCATTAGCGTCACCGAGGTCGCGGATCACACCGGCTTTCCCGAGATGCTGGACGGGCGGGTCAAGACACTGCACCCGGCCATCCACGGGGGCATTCTCGCGCGGCGCGATCTGCCCGCCCACATGGCCGCCATCGCAAACGCAGGCATCGGCACGATCGATGTCGTGGTGGTCAATCTCTATCCGTTTCGCGAGACCGTGGCCCGGCCCGGATGCAGCCTCGAGGAGGCCATCGAGAACATCGACATCGGCGGACCGGCCATGGTGCGCGCCGCGGCCAAGAATCACGACCACGTCGCCGTGGTGACCGATCCCGCCGACTATGCGGCGGTAATCGCCGAGATTCGCGCCAGCGGCGAGGTCGGCCCCCCGACCCGGTTCGCCCTCGCGACCAAGGCGTTCCGTCACACCGCGCAATACGATGGCGCCGTCGCCGCCTACCTCGCGGCTCGGACACCGGGCTCGCGCAGCGAGTTGTTCCCGCCGCGCCTGAGCCTCGGCTTCGACCTGGTGCAGACCCTGCGCTACGGCGAGAATGCGCACCAGCAGGCCGCGTTCTATCGCGACCCGGTGCCGGCACCGGGCAGTCTGGCCACGAGCACGCAATTGCAGGGCAAGGCGCTGTCGTACAACAACCTCGCCGACGCCGACGCCGCCTGGGAATGCGTCAAGACTTTCGAGGCCCCCGCATGTGTGATCGTCAAGCACGCCAACCCGTGCGGCGTCGCCGTCGCCGACACGCCGATCGCGGCCTATCAGGCAGCGTTCCTGACCGATCCGACCTCGGCCTTCGGGGGCATCATCGCGTTCAACCGAGAACTCGATCGCGCCGCTGCCGAAGCCGTCACCGGACAGTTCGTCGAAGTCGTGATCGCCCCCGGCTACAGCGCCGATGCGAAAACAGCGCTGGCCGCGAAAGCCAACGTGCGCGTGCTGCAGGTTGACCTGGGTGCGACCGCCAATGCCCTGGACTTCAAACGCGTCGGTGGCGGCCTTCTGGTGCAGACCCCGGATACCGCCAATCTTGCGCCGACCGGCCTGCGCATCGTCACCCGGGTGCAGCCGACGGCGACGCAGCTCGACGATCTGTTGTTCGCCTGGCGGGTGGCAAAGTTCGTGAAGTCCAATGCCATCGTGTTCTGCGCTGCACAGCGCACCGTCGGCGTCGGCGCCGGACAGATGAGCCGCATCGATTCCGCGCGCATCGCCGCGATCAAGGCCGAACACGCGGGCCTGTCGCTGAACGGTTCCGTGGTCGCCTCGGACGCCTTCTTTCCGTTTCGCGACGGACTCGACGCCGTCGCCGACGCGGGCGCGGTCGCGGTCATCCAGCCCGGCGGCAGCATGCGCGATGACGAGGTCATCGCGGCAGCCGATGAGCGCGGCATCGCGATGGCATTCAGTGGCATCCGCCACTTCCGGCATTGATCAGGCAATCGGGTTGAGGAGCGAGCGGTGAACCCCAGGCAGATGTCCAGGCGCGATGGCGCCGATCGGAACCCGGCGGCAGCCGTGCCCGGGGCGCAGACGCGACACCGGCTTTCGAGCGGGTCGGCCGCCATCCCGAACCCGGATCGCTCGCGATGAATCTGCTCGTGGTCGGCGGCGGCGGGCGCGAACATGCGCTGGCATGGCGACTGGCCCAGTCACCGCGCGTGGCACGGGTCTACGTTGCGCCGGGCAATGCCGGCACCGCCCGCGAGGACGGCCTGTTCAACGTCGCCGCGGGCAGCATTCCCGAATTGCTCGCTTTCGCCCGCCGCGAGAACATCGCCCTGACCGTGGTCGGACCGGAGGCCCCGCTGTCGGAAGGCATCGTCGATGCCTTCCGGGCCGACGGCCTGCGCATCTTCGGCCCGACGCAGCGGGCGGCAAGACTCGAGACCTCCAAGGATTTCGCCAAGCAGTTCATGGTGCGTCATCGCATCCCGACCGCCGGACACGAGACCTTCGACGAGGCGGTCGAGGCGCATGCCTATGTCGCCCGGAAAGGCGCGCCGATCGTCATCAAGGCCGACGGCCTGGCAGCCGGCAAGGGCGTCGTCGTTGCCATGTCGGAAGCCGAGGCCCACGCGGCCATCGACGACATGCTGGTTGCCAACCGCATGGGCGCCGCCGGCGCCAGGGTCGTCATCGAGGATTTCCTGACCGGCGAAGAGGCGAGCTTCATCGTGATGGTGGATGGGCGCAACGTGCTGCCCCTTGCGTCGAGCCAGGACCACAAGCGGCTGCTCGATGGCGACGCCGGACCGAACACCGGCGGGATGGGCGCCTACTCGCCGGCACCGGTCCTGACCCCCGAGATGCACGCGCGGGTCATGCGCAAGATCATCCTGCCGACGGTTGCGGGCATGGCTGCGGAGGGCGAGAAATACACCGGATTCCTGTATGCCGGACTGATGATCGCACCCGATGGCGGCGTGCGCGCGCTCGAGTTCAATTGCCGGATGGGCGACCCCGAGACCCAACCGATCATGATGCGGATCAAGACCGACCTGCTGACGCTCGTGGAGCATGCGGTGAGCGGCACGCTCGATCGGGCCGAGGTGCAATGGGACCGCCGGGTCGCACTCGGTGTCGTACTTGCCGCGGCCGGCTACCCCGGCATGCCTCGCAAGGGCGACGCGCTCGGCGCATTGCCTGCCGACGAGGACGACGTACACGTGTTCCACGCTGGTACCGCCGACGTGGACGGACGGACCGTCACCAGCGGCGGCAGGGTCCTGTGCGTGACAGCGCTGGGCGACACCGTAAGAATCGCCCAGCGCCGCGCCTACGACATCGCCGACCGCATCCGCTTTTCGGGCTGCCAGATGCGGCGCGACATTGGCCATCGCGCTATCGAGGCGCGCCGCAGCCGGCTGTAGCACGGAGGAAGAAGGGCAATGACCGCAGACATCTCGGCCGTGCGCGGCTACTTCACCGGCTTGCAGCAGCGCATCGTCGCCGGGCTCGAGGCGGAGGAGGGTCAGATCTTCCGGCGCGACAGCTGGGTGCGGCCCGAGGGCGGTGGCGGCATGTCGTGCCTGATCGAAGACGGCGACCTGTTCGAGCGCGCCGGTGTGTTGTTCAGCCACGTTGCCGGCGACAGTCTTCCGCCATCGGCAAGCGCCAGCCGGCCCGAACTGGCGGGGCGCGGCTTCGATGCCATGGGCGTGTCGCTGGTGCTGCATCCACGCAATCCCTATGCCCCGACGGTGCACCTGAACGTGCGCCTGTTCGTCGCCCGGCCGCCGTATGGTCAGGCCGATGCCCCACCGGTATTCTGGTTCGGGGGCGGCATGGATCTCACGCCGTATTACGGTTTCGAGGAAGACGCCATTCATTTCCACGAACAATGCCGTGCAGCCCTGGACGGCTTCGGGCCGCAGCACTACCCACGCTTCAAGCGCTGGTGCGACCGCTACTTCTTCCTCAAGCACCGCGGCGAGCCTCGCGGCATCGGCGGCATCTTCTTCGATGATCTCGCCGAGCCGGACTTCGATTCTGCGTTTGCGCTGACGCGCAGCGTCGGCGACAGGTTCCTCGGCGCCTACCTGCCGATCCTGAAACGTCGCCGCGACACGACGTTCGGTGACCGGGAACGCGACTTCCAGGCCTATCGGCGCGGTCGCTACGTCGAATTCAACCTCGTGTTCGACCGTGGCACGCTGTTCGGCCTGCAGTCTGGCGGCCGTACCGAGTCGATCCTGTTGTCGATGCCGCCCCTCGTCAAATGGCGTTACGACTGGCATGCGCCGGACGGCACCCAGGAGGCACGCCTCACCAGCGAATTCCTCAACGGACGCGACTGGGTGCCACTGGCTGACACGTAGGGACTACCCGACTCCTGACGCACACCCCCAAGGCTTCGCCTTCCCCCTCGAGGGGGCGCGGCATTCCTCGGGGGGCCCTGCGGATGCCGGGTTCGACAAGCGCCCCAGCCGACGTTTTCGAGGCAGGCTTGAATCCTGCATAGGCCATACGGTCTTGCATTGGCGCCCCGAAAACGCCAGGGAGAACCCGATGGAAGTCTCACCCGACCAGAGCGACGATCTGATCGCTCAACTCAAAGCTCGCGTCGAGCTGCTCGAGACGATTCTCGAGGCAAACAACGTTCACGTTCCAGCGGCCGCCGGGGCGGCCGGTGCTCCTGTGTCGGGATTCGGCAACGACATGTTGGAGTTTCCCGAGCTCGATCTGAGCGAGCCACCGCCGAAAGAGGTCGAAAAGCTGCAGATAAGGTCCTCGATCGAGGACATGCCCCGCATCTGCGAAGCGGTGCTCACCTTGTGGGGGAGCGATCTGTTCGAGAAATTCGTCAATGGCCTGGTGATCGACGAACGCGGCAACCGGCAGGGATTCAGCCAGGAGGTGATGGAAGAGCTGCTGATGCTCGGGCGGGTCGCTCGCGCCCGGGTGGTGATGATCGGCACGCCCTCTCCCTTGCGCAAGGCGAAATCACGCAAGCCCGGCGACACGCTGAACCTGCGCAAGAAGCAGGAACGGCTGCTCATGGCCGACCCCGAACAGACGCTCGATCTGCGTCGCACCCGCGAGAGTTGACGCCCACCCCCAGGCTGCGCTGCGCTACGCCTTCCCCCTCGAGGGGGCGCCCCGTCCTCGGGGGGCCCTGTGGGCGGGGTCCCTGCGCTTCAAATGTGCCCTTCGTTCAACACCCCCAGGCTGCGCTGCGCTACGCCTTCCCCCTTGAGGGGGCGCCCCGTCCTCGGGGGACCCTGTGGGCGGGGTCCCTTCGCTTCAACGGCAGCCCTTCGTTCGTCGGCGACCGTTCGCGGGATGCGACCCGCTACTCGCCGAGGTAGGCTTGGCGCACCTGCTCGCTGCCGAGAAGCGCTGCTGACGAATCGGTGAGGGTGATCGCACCTGACTCCATGACATAGCCTCGTGCGGCCGCCTGCAGCGCCAGACGGGCATTCTGTTCCACCAGCAGGATGGTCACGCCTTCCGCGGCAATGGCAGCGATCACCTCGAAGATCTTCTGCACCATGAGCGGCGCCAGTCCCATGCTGGGCTCGTCGAGCAGCAGCAGCCGCGGACGGCACATCATCGCGCGCCCGATCGCAAGCATCTGCTGCTCGCCGCCGGACAGCGTGCCGGCGATCTGGGCGCGCCGTTCCTCGAGCCGGGGAAACAAGCCGTAGACACGGTCGAGGTCGGCCGCGATGGCTCTCCGGTCATCGCGGATGTAGGCGCCCATCGCCAGGTTCTCGCGCACCGTGAGGCGCGCGAACACGCCTCTTCCCTCGGGTACCAGCGCGATTCCGCGGCGCACCAGCCGATGCGATACCTCGCCCGTGATTTCGGCGCCGTCATAGCGGATGCCGCCGCCCGTCGGCGTGAGCATCCCGGCCAACGCTTTCAGGGTGGTGGTCTTGCCGGCGCCATTGGCGCCGATGAGCGCGACCAGCTCGCCCTGGTCGACATGCAGATCGACCCCGCGGATGGCGACGATGCCACCATAGGCAACCGTCAGGCCGGCGACATCCAGCAACCGCGTCATGCGTGCGCCGCCGCGTCGACACCAAGATACGCCTCGATCACCCTGGGGTCGCGCTGGACCTCGCGCGGCGCACCCTCGGCGATCTTGCGGCCGTAGTCGAGCACGGCAACCCGGTCGCACAACCCCATCACCAGCTTCACGTCGTGCTCGATCAGCAGCACCGTGGTGCCGTCGGCTCTGATGCGACCGATCAACTGGCCGAGCGCCTGGCGTTCGGTCGGGTTCATGCCGGCGGCCGGTTCGTCCAACGCGAGCAGCCGTGGTTCGGTCGCCAGCGCACGCGCAATCTCCAGCCGCCGCTGGTCGCCATAAGACAGGTTGCGCGCGATCCGGTTGGCATGCTGTCCGATGCCGACGTAGGCCAGCAACTCATGGGCGCGCAAGGTGATCGCGGCTTCTTCCGTCCGCGTCGCCGCGGTCCGGAACATCGCACCGAACACCCCCGCGGCGCTGCGCAGATGGCGGCCCACCATGACGTTCTCCAGCGCCGTCATGTTCGCGAACAACCGGATGTTCTGAAACGTGCGAGCGATGCCCGCGGCCACCACCAGATGCGGCAGACCGGCCGGCAACGGGGTGCCGTCGAACACGATCTCGCCGCCGTCCGGCACGTAGAGCCCGGTGAGCACGTTGAACAACGTCGTCTTGCCGGCGCCATTAGGTCCGATCAACCCGTAGATCTGCCCACGACCGATCACGAGCGACACGTCGGACAAGGCAGCAAGGCCGCCGAAGTGCTTGGTAACTGTACGCACCACCAGCAAGTCCGGAGAACTGCTCACGCCGTACCCGCCGACTCCAGCTCGCGGCGGCGGACCCGCGACGGAAACAACCCGGCCGGCCGGAACCGCATCATCAGCACCAGGGCCAGGCCGAACAGCAACATCCGGATCACTTCGGGCGCGACAACCACCTGCCCGAGCAGTGACTTCTGCAACGGTTCGACCGTGTAGCGCAGGATCTCGGGCACGAACGACAGCAGCAACGCCCCGGCAACCACGCCCCATACATTGCCCATGCCACCGAGCACCACCATGGCAAGCACCATGACCGACTGCTCGAGCACGAAGCTCTCGGGGCTGATGAAGGTCTGGATCGACGAGAACAGACCGCCGGCGATCCCGCCGAAGCTCGCTCCCATCGCGAATGCCAGCAGCTTCACGTTGCGGGTGTCGATGCCCATGGCCTTGGCCGCGATCTCGTCCTCGCGAATCGCCATCCAGGCGCGACCGATGCGCGAATCCTGCAGGCGCAGGTTGAGGACGATCACCGCCAGCAGCACCAGCAGCAGCAGATAGTAGTACTTGATCGGACCGGTGAATTCGAAGCCGAACAACTGGTGCGAGCCGGCGAAGCTGAAGCCGCCGAAGCGCATAGGGTCGATGAGCGTCACCCCTTGCGGACCATTGGTGAGATTCACCGGCTGCGACAGGTTGTTGAGAAAGATGCGCACGATCTCGCCGAAACCGAGTGTCACGATGGCGAGATAGTCACCCCGCAGCTTCAGCGTGGGAGCGCCGAGCATCAACCCGAACAGGCACGCCACCAGGGCGCCGATCGGCAGGATGATCCAGAATGGCAGGTGGAGCCCGAAGTGCGGCGAAGCGAGCAGCGCCCAGGTGTAGGCGCCAACGCCGTAGAACGCGACATAACCCAGATCGAGCAACCCGGCGAAACCGACCACGATGTTGAGCCCGAGGGAGAGCAGGGCGAAGAGGATAGCCAGGTTGGTGATGCGAACCCAGGCGGTGCCTTGCGACGCGAGGATGAAGGGCAACACGGCGAGCGCCAGCGCTATCGCCGTCATGCCGATGCCGCGGACGGCGGGCGCCGAACGCCATGCCGCCACATTCGTCGGGGTGCTCCGCGGCGTGCTCATGCCCGGTCCCCCACGCGTTCGCCAAGCAGCCCGGAGGGTCGGAACACGAGCACGATGATGAGCACGACGAACGCGAACACATCCTGGTAGTTGCTGCCGAACAGGATCATGTGGCCCTGATCGGCGCAGCGTTCGGCGAGCACGGTGGAGAGCCATTCGACATTGCACAGATCGGTCGCGTCACCGATGTAGCCGGTGCCCAGGGCCTCGACCACACCGAGCAACAGGCCGCCGAGCATTGCGCCGCCGAGATTGCCGATCCCGCCCAGCACGGCGGCAGAGAAGGCCTTCATGCCCAGCAGCGCGCCCATCTTGTAGTGCGCGATGCCGTAGTAGGTGCCGACCATGACCCCGGCCATTGCGCCGAGCGCCGCGCCGAGCACGAAGGTGAGCGCGATCACGCGATTGATGTCGATGCCCATCAGGCCGGCGACCGCCGGATTCTCGGATGTTGCGCGCATCGCCATGCCGAGCCGGGTGCGATACACGACCAAGGTCAGCCCCGCCATCATCGCGACCGAGATCAGCATGATCGCGATCTGGACCGCGCTGATGCTGGCGCCACCGATGTCGAACACGGGGTTGGCGACGATCTGTGGAAACGAGCGCGGATTGCGGCTGAAGATCAGCAGTGCCACATGCTGCAGGATGATCGACACGCCGATCGCGGTGATCAGCGGCGCCAGTCGCGGCGCGCCGCGCAGGGGCCGATAGGCCACCCGTTCGATGAGATAGCCCAGGATCATGCACACCGGGACCGCGCACAGCACACCCGCCGCAAATATCAGGAATGGCGGCATCGACCCGGACGCCGCAAGGGCACCGATCACGGTCAGCGCCACCATCGCCCCCACCATCACCACTTCGCCATGGGCGAAGTTGATGAGCTGGATGATGCCGTACACCATCGTGTAGCCCAGTGCCACCACGGCATAGACGCTGCCGAGCGTCAGGCCGTTGATCAGTTGCTGCAGGAAGATATCCAAATCGGCTGGGCTTCAGCGAAAACGGCACCCGAGGGTGCCGTTGTCAGGGAGGTTCGCTGGCTGTGGTGGTCGATCGAAAATGATCGCCTCTACTCGGGGCTCACTTCTTTTCCGGGGCCGGGGCCGGGGCGGCGGCGGCGGCTGGCGCCGGTGCAGGCACAGCAGCGGGTGCAGGGGCCGCAGGAGCGGCACCAGCGGCAGCGGCGGCGATGAACTCATCGACCGTGAAGGTCTTTCCGCCCTTGATGATCGCGATCGGATCGAGCTTGCCACCCTTCAGGGAGAAAATCGTCATCTCGGCGTCCTTGCGGTCGCCCTTGTCGTCGAACTCGATCTTGCCGCTCGCGCCGTCGAAACTGATCTTGGCGAGTTCGGGCAGGTATTTCGCCGGATCGGCCGAATCGGCCTTCTGCATCGCGGCAATGAGCAGATTCGCGGCGTCGTAGGTGAAGGGCGCGTAGATCAACGGATCACTGTTGAACTTCTTCTTGAAGGCCTCGAGGAAGCCGGCCTTCGCCGCCTTGACCGGCAGACCCGCCTGCGAGCAGATCAGGCCTTCGGCAGCGTCGCCGGCGAGTTCCTTCATCTTGTCGCTGCAGGCACCATCGCCGAACGCGAACACCGCCTTGATCCCCAGTTCGCGGCCCTGCTTCATCAGCGGCGCGGCACCGGAGTCCATGCCACCGTAGAAGATCGCGTCGGGCTTCTTGCCGCGCAGTTTGGTCAGGATCGCCTTCCAGTCGGTGGTGGTGTCGGTGCCCTTCTCGCGCGGCAGCACCTTGACGCCACTGGCCTTGAGCGCCTTCTCGACTTCGTTGGCAAGGCCCTCGCCATAGGCCGTGGCGTCATCGATCACCGCCACGAGCCTGGGCTTGTACTGCATGGCCAGGTAGCTGGCGACCGCCGGTCCTTGCTGGTCGTCGCGACCCACGGTCCGGAACGTGATCTTGAAGCCCTGCTCGGTCAACTTGGGGTTGGTGGCCGAACCCGAAATCATCGGAATCCCGGCCGTGTTGTAGACCGCCGACGCCGGAATGGTCACACCCGAATTGAGATGGCCTACGACCCCCGCGACCTTCGCATCGACGAACTTCTGCGCGACGATCGGGCCTTTCTCGGGTTTGGCCTCGTCGTCTTCCGACATCAATTCGAAAGTGACCTTCTTGCCGCCCAGGGATATGCCCTTGGCGTTGGCCTCCTCGATTGCCAGCACGACGCCCGCCTCGTTGTCCTTGCCCAGATGGGCGATGCCGCCGGTCAGGGGCGCGGCGTGTCCGATCTTCACCGTGATGCCGGCGGGCGCCGGCGGCGCCGCTGCGGGTGCCGGCGGCTCCTCCTTCTTGCCGCAGGCGCCCAGACCAAGCGACAGCGCGATGGCGGCGGACAGGGCGAGAATCCTGGCGGGAACGGGTACGGGTACGAAGGAACGGAGCATCGGGGTTTCCTCTGAAAAAAGTGTCTGCGGGCTGCCGCGAGGATTATTCCCGCTGCCCCTGACCCGGTCAATGCCGGGTTTGAGCGATGCGACCCGAGGCGATGACGGTTTCGCCCGGCGAGCACCAATGAAAAAGCCGGCCTCACGGCCGGCTTGGTGTTCGCTCGAATCCGGTCAGGATCAGGACAGCGACAGGATGTAATCCACCATCGTCTTGACGTCTTCGTCCTTCAGGTTCGGATGCGGCGTCATCGGGATCGCGCCCCAGTTGCCGGAACCGCCGGCCTTGATCTTCTTGACCAGCATGTCGGTGGCGGCGGCATTGCCCTTGTACTTCTTGGCGACTTCCTTGTAGGCGGGGCCGACCAGCTTGGTGGCTTCGGCGTGACAAGCCAGACAGTCGCTGCCCTTGATCAGGCCTTTGGCTTTTTCGGCGTCGGCGGCATGCACGGCACCGGCGGCGAATAAAGCGGTGGCTGCGGCAACGACGAATTTACACGAATTCATAGACACTCCTCCGATGGTAGACAAGACCCCCGTCTAGTTTAGGGGTTTTCCCAAGGCTTGAAAACGGCAGCGCCGCAGTATCCGAACCACGTCACGCGACGGCACCGATTTCGACCAGCACCTGCTCGGGATCGTCGAGTGGTGCCAGGCAGACAACGCCACGACAGACCCAGGCGTTGACGGTGTCGCTCACGGGCCTGGCCAGGGCAGGGGGCAGATCCACGAGTTCGCCGCCCGGCGCGATCACCAGGTTCGACGGCGCGTACCGCCCGATCAGTCGGTGCCGCCAGTCGGCAAGCGCCCTGGCCGGCCCGCTGAGGATCACGACGCTTGGCGCAACATCGTGCTCGATCAAAGCCCGGGCGAAGCTTGCGTGCGAGCCCGGCTGCGACCGCATGCCGTCGAGAAACAGGCGCAGCGTGCGTTCGGCAGCGGCAAGGTAACGCGGTTCGCCCAGCACATGCCCGAGGCGTTGGAGCTGCAGCGCGGCGACGGCATTGCCCGACGGCGTCGCGTTGTCGGGGCCGGGCTTGGTCCGCAGGATGAGGCGTTCGTGGTCGTGGCTGGTGAACCAGAAACCGCCGTCCGCACGATCCTCGAACCACCGCAGCAGCGCATCGGCGATGGCCACGCTCCAGTCGAGGTCGTCGCGACGAAAATCGGCCTGGAGCAGCTCGAGCAGTGCCGCCAGCAGAAATGCGTAGTCGTCGAGGTAGCCGTTGAGGTGGCTCTTCCCGTCTTTGTGGGTCGCGAGCAGACGCTCATCGCGCCACAGCGCGGAACGGATCAGCGCCAGCGCGCGTTGCGCCGAATCGAGCCAGTCGGGACGATCGAACACCCGCGCGGCATGCGCCATGGCTTCGATCATCTGCGCGTTCCAGCTGGTGAGGATCTTGTCGTCCCGGCCGGGCTGCACGCGCCTGGCGCGCGCTGTCAGCAGTTTCGCCCGCGCGTCTTCGAGCAGCGTTTCTACGTCTGCCGGGGGCAGGTCGAGCGCCGTGGCGATCGTCTCTACGTCGCGCGCCACCCGCAGATGCCAATGGCGCTGCTCGACGTTCGGCGCCTCGCCAATGCCGAAGCGGGCCCACGCCACCACCGCCTCATCTTCGGTCAGCAGCGCCGCGATCTGCTCGCGGCTCCAGACATAGGATTTGCCCTCCTCGCCTTCGGCGTCGGCATCGAGGCTGGAGCAGTAGCCCCCCGACGGCAGTTGCATCTCGCGCATGACCCAGGCGGCGGTGTGCTCGCAAACGCGGCGAAACAGGGGATCACGGGTGACCAGCCACGCATCGGCATAGAGGCGCAGCAACGGCGCATTGTCGTAGAGCATCTTCTCGAAATGGGGAATGCCCCACACCGCGTCGACGCTGTAGCGGAAGAAGCCGCCGCCGAGCTGATCGCAGATGCCGCCCTCTGCCATCTTCGTGAGCGTGTGCAGGACGGCATGGCGGGCATCCGCGTCGCCGGTACGCGCCGATTCCCGCAGCAGGAAATCGAGTTCGAACGGATGCGGAAACTTCGGCGCTCCTCCCAGGCCGCCATTCACCGGATCGAACCAGCCCAGCAGTTCGACACGCGCCGCGTCGGCAATGGCGGGATCGGGCTCGTCACCAGCGCTGGCCGCCGGGAGCGTGCCCGCCAGGATGGACAGCAGTTCGGCATTCTGCCGCTCGATCTGCGGCCGCTGCCCGGCCCAGGCCTTCGCCACACGTTCGAGCAAATCCACGAAACCGGGCAGGTTGTGCCGCGGCTGGCTCGGGAAATAGGTGCCGCCGAAGAACGGCTCGCCAGCCGGGGTGAGAAACATCGTCAGCGGCCATCCGCCCGAACGGCGGGTCAGCACCTGATGGGCGGTCTGGTAGATCTGGTCGATGTCGGGCCGTTCCTCGCGATCGACCTTCACGTTGATGAACAGCCGGTTCATCACAGCGGCGATGTCGGGGTCCTCGAACGACTCGTGCGCCATCACGTGGCACCAGTGGCAGGCCGAATAGCCCACCGACAGGAGCACGGGTTTGCCTTGTTCACGGGCGGCGTCCAGGGCTTCGGGGCCCCAGGGATACCAGTCGACCGGGTTGTCCGCGTGCTGCCGCAGATACGGGCTGGTTTCGTCGGCGAGACGGTTCGGCATGCGAGTTCGGACGGGCGGTGTCGAGGCGGAGCACGGATTATCGCCGGACCCTGCCGATTTGGATGAAACCAGCGAGCGCCGCTACCCCAGCCCGAGTTCCCCCCACATCGCATCCACCCGCCGCTTCACTGCCGGGTCCATCGTGATCGGCTTGCCCCATTCGCGCGTGGTCTCGCCGGGCCACTTGTCGGTGGCGTCGATGCCCATCTTGGAACCGAGCCCGGACACCGGACTGGCGAAATCCAGGTAGTCGATCGGCGTGTTGTCGACCAGCAACGTGTCGCGGGTCGGATCGACCCGCGTGCTCAGCGCCCAGATCACCTCTTTCCAGTCGCGCGCGTCGACATCCTCGTCGACCACGATGATGAACTTGGTGTACATGAACTGGCGCAGGAATGACCACACGCCGAACATCACCCGCTTGGGATGCCCCGGATACTGCTTGCGCATGCGCACCACCGCGAGCCGGTACGAACAGCCCTCGGGCGGCAGGTAGAAGTCGACGATCTCGGGAAACTGCTTCACCAGCAGCGGAACGAACACCTCGTTGAGCGCCACGCCGAGAATCGCGGGCTCGTCCGGCGGCTTGCCGGTGTAGGTGGAGTGATAAATCGGATTGCGCCGCATCGTGATGCGCTCGACCGTGAACACCGGAAAGGTATCCTTTTCGTTGTAGTAGCCGGTGTGGTCGCCGAACGGGCCTTCGACCGCCGATTCCCAGCCTTCGAGCGCTTTCTTCCCGGGCGCGGCGGCCCCCGGCCGGATCGAGCCTTCCAGGACGATCTCGGCGCTGGCAGGTACCTGCAGATCGCTGCCGATGCACTTCACCAGTTCGGTCTTGCCGCCGCGCAACAGCCCGGCGAACTGGTACTCCGACAGCGAATCCGGAACCGGCGTCACGGCCCCGAGAATCGTTGCCGGATCCGCCCCGAGCGCCACCGCGACCGGAAACGGTTCGCCCGGACTCGCCAGTGCATGATCGCGAAAATCCAGCGCCCCACCCCGATGCGCGAGCCAGCGCATGATGAGCTTGTCGCGCCCGATCACCTGCTGCCGATAGATGCCCAGGTTCTGCCGGATCTTGTTGGGCCCGCGGGTCACGGTCAGGCCCCAGGTGATCAGCGGTCCGGCGTCGCCCGGCCAGCAGGTCTGCACCGGCAGGCGGCCGAGGTCCACGGCATCGCCTTCCCAGACGATCTCCTGGCAGGGAGCGCTGGAGACGATCTTCGGCGCCATGTTGAGCACTTGCCTGAGCACCGGGAGCTTGTCCCACAGGTCCTTCAGACCCTTCGGGGGCTCGGGCTCCTTCAGGTAGGCCAGCAGCTTGCCGACTTCGCGCAGCGCCGCGACCGAATCCTCGCCCATGCCCATGGCCACGCGCCGCGGCGTGCCGAACAGGTTGGCCAGCACCGGCATGTCGTGGCCGGCCGGCTTCTCGAACAGGATCGCAGGACCTTGCGCGCGCAGCACGCGGTCGCAGATCTCGGTCATCTCCAGATGCGGCGACACCGGCGTGCGAATACGCCTGAGTTCGCCCTGGCGTTCGAGTTGGACGATGAAATCGCGGAGGTCGTGATAGCGCATGGGCAGGCACCGGCGCGCGAACCGCGCGGGGGGAGGTATGTTGTCGCGCCGTTTCGCGGCACAATCGGCACAATCGGATGCTTCGAAGTGTAGTGGACATCGGTCAATCCCAACGCCGTGAACCCGGGTTCCCGCAGCCGCGACCAGCAGCAGGCCGGACGCCTCGAGTTGCTCGAGGTGCGGGTCGAATCGCTCAGCCGCGAACTCGCCGCGCAACGCGCGCGACTCGGCACCGCCATGTCGCGCGCGTGGCAACTGGGCCAGGAAAACAGGGCGCTCGAGGTCGAAATCGCCCAGCGCCGGCTCGCCGAGGAGCTGGCGCGCGGCCAGTCCGAGATGCTGATCCAGTCGATCTCGGTGCTGGCGAGCGAGTCCAACCTCGATCGCTTCCTGGGTCATGTGCTCAAGGCCACCGTCGACCAGCTCGGCGGGGTCGGCGGCACGCTGTGGTTCCCGAACCAGGACGGCACCGCCCGCCTGCACCTGGAGTATCTCGAATCCAGAGTGATCCCGGCCTCCGCGTCGCGACATCCGGCGGTGCGCCAGCCGCCACCCGTGGGCGGCGGGCCCGGTTCGACCTTTCCCGGGGAACACCCGGAAACCTACGTGCTGGCGCATGCGGTCGCCGGTCTGCCGGAGGCCAACCGCCGCTACATCATGTCGCTCGGCGTGCGCGCGCTGCTCACCGTGCCGATGGTGTTCGGTTCCGAGACGGTCGGGTGGATCTGCATCCGCAGCAGCCGCATGGAACCGCGCGAAATGGAAAGCCAGATTCGGGTGGCAGGCGCGCTTACCGGTCAGGCAACGCTCGCGATGCAGATGGCGCGTCTGGGCGAGCAGGCGCGACAGGCGGCGGTGCTCGACGAACGCAACCGCATCGCCCGCGACATCCACGACACCATGGCGCAGGGCTTCACCGGCGTCGTGCTCAATCTCGAAGCCTCGCGCCGCGCCCTGGCCAAGCTCAACATCGACGTGGCGCTGGAACACATCGAGCATTCGTGCGAACTCGCCCGCACCGGTCTCGAGGAGGCGCGGCAGTCGGTCCGCGCCCTGCGGCCGGATGCGCACGGGCACGCCGACCTCGCCACCGCGCTGCGGGTGCTGATCGACCGCGTCACCGCCGCCGGCGCGGTGCGCGGTCACCTGCTCGTCAGCGGTGATCCGCAGCCCGTCGCGCGCGACACCGAGACCGAGCTGGTGCGCATCGCGCAGGAGTCGATGACCAACATTCTCAAGCATTCGCACGCTCACGCCTTCGCCGTCGAACTGAGCTTCGGCAATGGCGCCGTGAGCCTGCGCATCGCAGACGACGGTGCGGGCTTCGATGTCGCCGACCATCACGACGGCTTCGGCCTGCTGGGCATGCACGAACGCGCGGAGCGTCTCGGCACCCGGCTCGAGATCGAGAGTGAGCGCGGCAAAGGTACCCGGGTGCAGGTGACCGTCCCGGCGTCATGCGACCGCCGCCGATGACCGCCCCGCTACGCGCTCGGCGTCGGCCGTCCGCCCGCCCGCACCCCGCGCCACCGCGCCTGTTTCGATGAGCGGACTTGCCAAGACCGCCGCGATCCGGGTGTTGCTGGCGGACGACCACGCGCTGGTACGGCGAGGACTCGCCGCCATCATCGACATGGAGGATGGCACGACGGTCATCGGCCAGGCCAACGACGGCGAAGAGGCAGTCGAGATGTGGCTGGCGCTCAAGCCCGATGTGGTGCTGATGGACCTGCGCATGCCGCGCCTGGACGGGCTGGAAGCCATCCGCCGCATCCGCGCCACCGACCCGACCGCGGGCATCATCGTGCTCACCACCTATGATCACGACGAAGACGTGTATGCCGGGCTGCGGGCCGGCGCCAAGGCCTATCTGCTCAAGGATGCCCAGCCCGAAGAGCTGTTCCGTTGCATTCGCGCGGTGCATGCGGGCGAGGCCTACCTGCAATCGAAGATCGCCGCCAAGCTGGCACTGCGGGTGCAGGAGCAGGCGTTGACCGATCGCGAGGTGCAGATCCTGGGGCTGCTGGCCGAGGGCAAGAGCAACAAGGGCATCGCGCAGTCGCTGTTCATCACCGAGAGCACAGTCAAGAGCCACCTCAAGAGCCTGTTCGCCAAGCTCGATGTCACCAGCCGGGCCGAGGCGGTGTCGCTCGCGGCAAAACGCGGACTGGTGCGTTTCTGAGCGGGTGACGAAGGCTCATCATCCCTCTTTCGGGTGAGACGTGGCACCCCGTTTCGGGTGCTTCGCCTCACCCTTTCGCCGGATGCGCCGCCCGGCCGGTACTCGCACACTCCTTCGGTAGTCGACAGTGCCGGTATCGTCTGAAACTGCCGTCCTCACCCCGCACCACTTCCCGCCCCCAGGAGGTCATGGTCATGCCGCAGCTTTCCATCAACGGCCAGAGCTATTTTGCCGACGCCCCGCCCGATACGCCCCTGCTCTGGGTGATCCGCGACGACATCCGCCTCACCGGCACCAAGTTCGGTTGCGGCGCCGGCCTGTGCGGCGCCTGTACCGTGCACATCAACGGTCAGGCGGTGCGCTCGTGCCAGATCCAATTGAAGGACGTCCCGGAGACCGCGGCCATCACCACGATCGAAGGGCTGCATCCGGCCAACACCCATGCGGTGCAGCAGGCCTGGATCGAACATCAGGTGCCGCAGTGCGGCTACTGCCAGTCGGGCCAGCTCATGCAGGCCGCATCGCTGCTCGCGATGAACCCCACGCCGACCGAGAAGGAAATCGTCGACGGCATGAACGGCAACCTGTGTCGCTGCGCCACCTACTCGCGCATCGTCGGCGCCGTGAAGCGCGCCGCCGAAATCCTGAATGCGGAGGTGAAGCATGTCTGATCTCGGCCAGCACGGCCAGTCGCGCCGCGGTTTCCTGGTGCGCTCCACGGCCACCGCCGCGGGCGCCTATTTCAGCATCGGCCTCGCGCCCAAACTGCTCGGTGGCGCCGCCGACGCGCAGGCGGCGATGGCAGCATTCACGCCGTCGATCTGGTTCACCATCACGCCCGACAGCAAGACCACGATGCACATCGTCAAGGCCGAGATGGGCCAGCACATCGGCACCGGCCTCGCGCAGGTCATCGCCGAGGAGCTGGAGGTCAAGTGGGAAGACGTGCGCCTCGACGCGCCGCTGGAAAGCGTGGAGAACTTCGCGATCTACGGCCTCGCCTACACGGTGAACAGCGGCAGCATCACCACCGAATTCGACCGGCTAGCGCGCGCAGGTGCCGCCGGCCGCATGGCGCTGGTCGAGGCCGGCGCAAAGGTGCTCGGCACGACGCCGGACGCCTGCTATGCCAAGGAAAGCCGGGTCTACGACAAGGCTTCCGGCCGCTCGGTGAGCTACGGCGAGATCTTGCAGAAGGTCAGGATCGACAAGAAGTTCGCCTACCCGGAAGACTTCAAGAGCATCACCCTCAAGCCTCGCGGCAACTACAACATCATCGGCAAGTCGGTGGCATCGCTCGACATCCCGGCCAAGGTCAGCGGCCAGGCGAAGTACGGCATCGATGTCGTGCTGCCCAACATGGCTTACGGCACCCTGGTGGTACCGCGCTCGCGCTACGCCTCCAAGGTGCTGTCGATCGACGACAGCGAGGCGAAGAAGATCCCGGGCTTCATCAAGGCGGTGAAGATCGACGACCAGATGGGCAAGTGCACCGGCTGGGTCGTGGCCGTGGCCGATCGCTTCCATACCGCGATCAAGGCCGCCAAGGTGCTGAGGGTGAAATGGGACGCGGGCCCGTACGGCACGTTGAGCTCCAACCAGATGCTCGAGCAGTACACGCAGCTGGTGTCGAACGAGGTCGAAGGGTCCAACTGGGTGCTCGAGGGTGATGTCGACCAGGCCATGAGCAAGGCCGACAAGGTCCTCGACATGGAGTACACCACCGACATGGTGTGCCACGCCACCATGGAGCCGCTCAACGCCACGGTCCAGTTCACCAATGGCGAATGGCACGTGCACGTGGGCACGCAGAGCACGTCGTTCGCGCGCATGACACTCTCGGCCTACCTGTCGAAGGCGCTGAAGAAGAAGCCCGAAGATCTCAAGATCTACGTGCACCAGTACCTGGTCGGCGGCGGCTTCGGCGGCAAGCAGGACTTCGACGAGATCCTCGCCGCGGCCTGGTGCGCCAAGGAAACCGGACGTCCGGTCAAGCTGATCCAGACGCGCGAGTCCAATTTCGCCACCAGCTTCGCGCGCACGCCCACCTACCACAAGCTCAAGGCCGCCATCAGCAACGGCGAGCTGGCCGGCATGAACCACGATATCGCCTGCGGCTTCATGGGCGCCCGGTTCTCGGTCGGCAAGAAGTTCGGCTCCGACTTCCTGCAGCAGGATTCGTGGGACGCCAAGAAGCAGGACATCGACCAATGGTCGATCGGCGGCAGCGACCACTGGTACGAAGTGAAGAACCACCGCGTGCGTGCCTTCAACCACGACGCCACCACCTGGGCGGTGCAGGCAAGTGCGCTGCGCACAGTCTCCAACTCGTACAACATCTTCGTGGTCGAGTCGTTCATGGACGAAGTCGCCCATGCCGCCGGCCGCGACCCGCTCGAGTTCAGGCTGGCCATGCTCAACGGCAAGGGCGGCAACCGCGGCATTCCCAACAGCGGCTACGCACCTGGCACCAAGTCCGATTACTACATGGACCGGCTGTGGCTCTCGCTGCCGTGGCTCGAGGAAGACGGCTACCTGCCCTACGAATCGGCCACGGTCGGCGGTGCTTTCCGGCTTGCCAACTGCCTGCGGCTGGCGGCGGGCAGGGCCGGGTACGGCACCAAAAGGTTGGGCCCCAACACCGGCATCGGCATCGCGGTCACGGCGGCGGAAGAGCGTCAGAGCCCGACGTGGGTCGCGGGCATCGCCCAGGTGACGGTCGATCCTGCAACCGGTCAATACACCATCGACCGGCTGACCATCGCGATGGATCCGGGCGTCGTGATCAATCCGCGCAACGTCGATGCGCAGATTCGCGCATCGGCGCTGTGGGGGGCGAGCCAGGTGATGGCCGAGCGGCTGACCTTGAAGAACGGGTCGTTCGAGCAGAGCAACTTCAACGACTACACCCCGATCAGGCTCGCGCAGGTGCCGCAGATCGATGTCGAGCTTATCTCGTCGGATCATCACCCGAGCGGCGTGGGCGAACCGGCATCGACCATCGTGGCACCGGCGGTAGCCAACGCGATCTTCAACGCCACCGGGGTGCGCGTGCGCCACATGCCGATCACCCCCCAGGCGATCCTCGAGGGGCTCGCGAGCCGCAAGGCGTGAGCAGCGCAGGGCCGCTGACCGATCGCCACCGCGCCACCTGGCGATCGCGGCCAGCGGCCCTGGCCTTTCCGGAACCGTTGTCTTGACCTCGGATCTCACGCGCCTGTCGGCGACCGATCTGGTGGCGCACTACCGCGCCCGGCGCTTGTCGCCGGTCGAGGTGACGCGCGCGGTGCTCGAGCGCATCGAGGCGCTCAACCCTGTATACAACGCCTTCGTCGTGGCCGATCCGCTCAGCGCGATGGCGAGTGCGCGCGCTTCCGAAGAGCGCTGGCGACGCAACCAACCCGCGGGCGCCGTCGATGGCGTACCGACCTCGGTAAAGGATCTGGTGCTGGCGCGCGGGTGGCCTACGCGCCGCGGCTCGATGACCATCGATCCGAATCAGCCCTGGGATGTGGACGGCCCCCCCGTTGCCCGCCTGCGCGAGCAGGGCGCCGTGCTGCTGGGCAAGACCACGACACCCGAGTTCGGCTGGAAGGGCGTCACCGACAGCCCGCTCACCGGCATCACCCGCAATCCCTGGGACCCCCGCCTCACCCCTGGTGGCAGCAGCGGGGGCGCAGCCGTCGCCGCGGCCCTGGGCATGGGACCGCTGCATCTCGCCACCGACGGCGGCGGCTCGATCCGCATTCCGGCCGCCTTCTGCGGCGTGTTCGGCTTCAAGCCCACCTGGGGCCTGGTGCCGGTGCACCCGCATTCCCCTTCGCTCAGCCTGTGGCACCAGGGGCCGCTCACGCGCAACGTCGCGGATGCCGCACTGATGCAGTCGGTCATCGCGCAGCCGGATCAACGTGACTGGTACGGCCTGCCTGCGCAGCACGTCGACTACCGCCAGCACCTTGACGACGGCATCCGCGGCTGGCGCATCGCCTACAGCCGCACGCTCGGCTATGCCCGCGTCGACCCGGAGGTGGCGGCGCTGGTCGAGCGCGCACTCGGGGTCCTGGCCGGGCTCGGGGCCAACATCGAAGAAATCGATCTCGACCTGCCGGACCCGATCGAGATCATGCAACCGCTCTGGTCGGTGGCGCTCGCGTTGGCCATCGCGCCGATGACGCCGCAGCAGCGCGCGCTGGTGGAACCGCCCCTGCTCGCACTCGCCGAACCCGGGTTTCATATCGGCGCGATCGAATACCGGCAAATCGAAAAGGCGCGCGAAGCGTTCGGCCGTCGCATGAACGGACTGCACGCGAGCTACGACCTGCTGATCACGCCGCAGATGCCAATCACCGCGTTCGCCGCGGGACATGAAGTTCCGCCCGGCGACGAGCGGCAGCGCTGGTGGGAATGGTCGCCGTTCACCTACGCGTTCAACCTGACGCAGCAGCCGGCGGCGAGCGTGCCTTGCGGCTTCGACTCCCGCGGGCTGCCCGTGGCGATGCAACTGGTCGGCGCCAAATTCGCCGATGCGCGCGTGCTGCGGGCTGCGCGCGCTTTCGAATCGGTGGCGCCGTTTCGCATGCCCGGGAATGCGCTCGCAATTGGAAAATGATGCGGCAGGCGCATACTGGGGCGAGATCTTCTCGCCGTCGTTTAATCAGGCCGGGGGCAGCCCGGCCTCTTTTGAGATTTGTGCCATCATTAGTCTATATATCAGAGGATGGCATTCACAATGACGCTTGCCGCGAAGCAACAGAATCACTTATTTGAAACACGCCCGCTGTCGCCCAACCTCGGCGCGGAAATCATCGGCATCGATCTCGCGCGGGGCGTGAACGACGCGCAGTTTGCCGCCATCTACAACGCGTTCCTCAAACACCAAGTCCTGCTGTTCGGCACACAAGACCTGCCGCCCGGCCGGCAAGTCGAATTCGCGCGGCGTTTTGGCGAGGTGCAGATCCACGTGATGAACCAGTATCACGCCGACGGCTATCCCGAGCTGTACCGGCTTTCCAACCTCGACGCGAACGGCAATCCGAACGGCAAGCATCCGGACAAGGGCACGCTGGAGTGGCATACCGACGGCTCGTGGCAGCGCGTCACCGGGCAGGCCACGATCATTTACGCCGAAGTCGTTGCGGGCGAAGGCGGGGAGACTCATTTCTGCGACATGGTCGGCGCCTACGAACGGCTGAGCCCGGCGTGGAAGAATCGAATCGCGAAACTGCGCGCCGTTCATAACCTGGATTTCTCGCGCACGCGCCGGCACGGCGAAGACCCGATGACCGACGCGCAGCGCAATGCCGTGCCACCGGTCGATCATCCGATCGTGCGCACGCATCCGGACACCGGACGCAAATGCCTGTTCCTCGGCGACCACGCGGAATATATTTCGGGA
>JANMWG010000064.1:0-8193 GCA_031393885.1 Betaproteobacteria bacterium
TGCCGGGACGGTGACGATCCTCGCCACCGACAAGCAGCACGTGCTGGTCCAGCAGTATCTCGACGCGGTATCCGCGGCGACCCAGCGCCAGGTGCTGATCGAGGCCACGATCGTCGAGGTCGAGCTGTCTCGCACCTACCAGGCCGGCATCGATTGGGGCCGCGTGGCGGGCAGCCCGGGCGCCGGCATCAGCTTCGGGCAGAACCTGCTGGGCGCAACGCTGAGCGCGGCACCCAACCTGACCCTGAGCTACGGGGCAAACAGCCCGGGGAACATCTTCGCGACCATCAAGCTTCTCGAAGCGTTCGGCAACACACGGGTGCTGTCGAGTCCCAAGGTAATGGCGCTCAACAACCAGACCGCCATTCTCAAGGTGGTTCGCAACGTCGTCTACTTCACCATCCAGCAGCAGATCAGCCAGGGCATCGGGACCGGCGCCACCAATCTTCAAGCCACCACGACGACCGCGCGGACCGTGCCGCTCGGTCTGGTCATGAGCCTGACGCCGCAGATCAACGAGAACGGTCAGGTAACGCTCAATGTCAGGCCGACAGTCACCAGCCAGGTCGGGGAAACGCTCGATCCGAATCCGGCCCTGGCGGTCACCAACCCGCCCCTGAAGAACGCGATCCCGATCGTCGAAATCCGCGAGATCGAGTCGGTTCTGCAACTGCAGAGCGGGCAGACCGCGATTCTCGGCGGCCTGATCAAGGACGAGATCCGGCGCAAGCGAAATCAGGTTCCCGGCATCGGCAACACCGCCATCGGTGACCTGTTCGCCCTGCGCGACGAACAGGCGATCAAGACCGAACTGGTGATCTTCCTGCGCCCGACCATCGTCACCAATCCTTCGCTCGACGCCGAAGAACTCAGGTTCCTGCGCCCCCTGCTGCCCAACCCCGGACAGCCGGACCCGGCGCGCTGAACCCATGAGTCTGCTGCTGCAGGCGTTGCAGAAAGCGGCCCGCAACCGCGAGCAGGCCAGCGCCGCATCGGCGGAGCCGATCGCCGAGCCGATCGCGGATAGCCGCTCGATGCTCGACCTCGAACCGGGCGAGTTCGACCCGGATCGCAGCATCGGCCAGGATCCCTCGGGCACCGACCCGGAGGTCCCGGCGACGCCCGCGGCAACCCTGCCCCTCGCACTGGAAACGCCCGCGCCCGCGACTGCAGGCAGGGCAACGCCACGTCCCACTTTTGTCGATGGCATGGACGAACCGACACCGCAGCAGGCGGCGATCCTGATGAGTGCCGCCAGGACGGCGAACGAACCGCGTTTCAACGCGATCGACTGGGCTCGCGACCATCCGGTCTATCTGTTCGCCGCGGCGGCATGCGTTTTTCTGGCCGGTTACGGCGGCTACGTCTACCTCGCCATCACCCAACCCGGCCTGCTGTCGGGCGGCGGATTCAACCAGCAGGCGCCGGTCGGCCCGCTCTCGGCGGCGCCGCGCCCGCCCGTTGCGGCCGCGAACGGCGCCGGCGCGACTCCCCCGGCGCAAACCGCACCCTCGCTGTTGCCGGATGTCACCAGGACACCGGCGGTGGCGTCCGGGCTGGGCCAGGCCGGCACCCCGCCCCAGGGTGGAACGACCGCGCGGCCCGAGCCCGCCCCACCCGCGCCGGTATTGCCGACGCCGCGACCCGGCACCACTGCCGGCCAGACCGAAGCCGTTCAAGGTGGCGGCACATCGGCGCCAGCCATCCCGCAACCGCCACCGCCGACCGAACCGGTTCGACCGATCGCGGTTGCCGAATCGCCGGCACCGATCGCGGCGCGATCCGGTTCCGCTCCCCGCGCCAGCCGCAGGCCGGCAGCGGAAGTTGCCGGCAACATGCCCGCGAACAAGCTCGAAGTGCACGCCAGCGGCGGTGCGGCCGCGATCACCGCTCAGCTGAACGAGGCCTATGCGGCATCCCGGAAGGGCGAAGCGCACGCCGCCGAGGACATCTATGAACGGGTACTGGCGAGCGATGCGCGCAATGTCGACGCGATGCTGGGCCTCGCCTCGCTCGCCTGGCAGGGCGGCAAGACCGAGCAGGCAAGCGAGCTGTACTACCGGATCCTGCAATCCGAGCCGCAGAACGCCGCCGCGCAAGCCGGCCTGATCGGACTGGTGGGCCGGGTCGATCCGCTCGCGAGCGAAACCCGCCTGAAGCAACTCATCGCCCGCGAACCTGCCGGCTCACTTTATTTCGCGCTCGGCAATCTCTACGCGTCGCAAGGCCAGTGGGCAGCCGGCCAGCGCGCCTATTTCCAGGCGGTGGAGGCCGATTCGGGCAATCCGGACTACGTGTTCAACCTGGCCGTTGCCCTGGAACACATCGGGCAGCAGAAGCCTGCGCTGGCCAACTATCGCAAAGCGCTGGACCTGGCGTTCGCCCGCGGCGGCGGTGGATTCGACCAGAAGCAGGTGATCGCCCGCATCGGCCAACTGTCGCTCGCCGTAGAATGAACGACATGGCCATCTCCGTCGCGCCTTCGCCCAAACCGCCGGTACCGGATCCGCCGCGCCGCAAGATGCGGCTCGGCGAGTTGCTGGTGCAGCAGGGTCTGGTCACGCCCGACCAGCTGCGCATTGCGCTCACCGAGCAGAAATCGCAGCGCATGCCGATCGGGCGGCTGCTGGTGCGTCTGGGATTCGTCACCGAGGCGGTAATCCGCGATCTCATGGCGCGCACCATCGGCCAGGAGGCCATCGACCTCTCGCAGGTCGTGGTCGACGCCGACGCGCTCAAGTTCGTGCCGCAGGAATTCGCCCGGCGCCAGCGGATGCTGCCGATCGCCTTCGAAACCAACGAGCGCGTGCTCACGGTCGCTATCACCGAGATGTTCAACGTGGTGGCGGTAGACCAGCTGCGCGCCGCGCTGCCATCGGATGTGCAACTGCGCACCGTGCTCGCCGGGGAAGCCCAGCTCGAGGACTTCATCGATCAGTTCTACGGCTTCGAGCTGTCGGTCGACGGCATCCTGCGGGAGATCGAGACCGGCGAGCTCGACTGGCAGAGTCTCCAGTCCGGCGGCGATGAATACACCCAGCCGATCGTGCGGCTGGTCAATGCACTGATGATCGACGCCGTGAAGCGCGGCGCCTCGGACATCCACTTCGAGCCCGAGCTCGCCTTCCTGCGCATTCGCTACCGCATCGACGGCGTCCTCGAGCAGGTGCGAAGCCTGCACAAGAACTACTGGCCCGGCATTGCCGTGCGCCTGAAGGTCGTGAGCGGCATGAACATCGCCGAGACCCGCGCGCCACAGGATGGCCGCATCTCGCTCAACCTGAACGGCCGGCCGGTCGATTTCCGGGTGTCGTGCCATCCGACGATCTACGGCGAGAACATCGTTCTGCGCATCCTCGACCGCCAGAAAGCGATCATCAGCCTGGATCAGATGCGCCTGCCCAAGCCGGTGCTGGCCAAACTCAACCTGATGCTCGCGCGGCCCGAGGGCATCCTGGTGATCACCGGCCCCACCGGCAGCGGCAAGACCACGACGCTCTACTCGCTGCTGTCGCAGGTGAACGTCGAGGGGGTCAACATCATGACCCTCGAAGACCCGGTCGAGTATCCGGTCGCGCTGATCCGGCAGACGTCGGTCGGCGACGCGGTCAAGCTCGATTTCGCCAACGGCATCCGCTCGATCATGCGCCAGGACCCGGACATCATCCTGGTGGGCGAAGTGCGCGACCGCGAGACTGCCGAGATGGCATTCCGGGCAGCGATGACCGGGCACCAGGTGTTCACCACGCTGCACACCAATTCGGCGCTGGGCGCATTTCCGCGACTGCTCGACATCGGCATCCTGCCCGACATCATCGCCGGCAACGTCATCGGCATCATCGCCCAGCGGCTGGTGCGTACGCTGTGCCGTCATTGCAAGATCGAGTACCGACCGTCGCTGGAGGAAAAACACATTCTCGGGCTGCCCCCGGAAAGCCCGGCGACCGTATTCCGGCATCACGACAGCGGCTGCCGGCACTGCAACGCCCGCGGCTTCAAGGGGCGGATGGCGATCCTCGAGATCCTGCACATGGACGCCGACCTCGACGAACTGGTCGCGCGCCGCGCGACCGCGCGGGAACTGCGACGCGCCGCCGACGAACGCGGCTTCCGCTCGCTGGCCGACGAGGGCGTGGCGCGCGTGCTCGAAGGCAGCACCAGCCTCGCCGAGGTGTCGCGCTCGGTCGACCTCACGGCGCGGGTGCTCTGGAGTTGACGCCCACCCCCAGCCTGCGCTGCGCTTCGCCTTCCCCCAGGGGGCCGGTGTCCTCGGGAGACCCTGTGGGCACCGCGACTGGTACCGCCGAGCCGGCCCGCCGATACCCGCGGACCGGACGCTAGCGCCGCGCCCGCGGGGCCAGCCCTCACGGACCCCCATTCCCGATGCCGTCCTTCCAGTACAAGGCCGTCGACCCTGCCGGACTGCCCTCCCGGGGCAAACTCGAAGCATCCAACGAGGTCGACCTCGAGTTGCGCCTCAAGCGCATGGGCCTCGATCTCATTACGGTCCGCCAGACCCGCGCGGGCGGCGGGTCGTCCACCGCCAACATCAACCGCAAGGATCTGATCAATCTCTGCTTCGATCTCGAGCAGATGACCGGCGCCGGCATTTCACTGCTCGATGGCCTGCGCGATCTGCGCGACAGCGTGGGCGGGAGCGGGATGAAGGCGGTGCTCACGGCACTGGTCGAGGATGTCGAGGGCGGCCGCATGCTGTCGCAGGCCATGGGGCAGCACCCCAAGGTGTTCAACGGCGTGTTCGTCAGCCTGGTGGCGGCGGGTGAACAGTCGGGCCAGCTCACCGAGATCTTCCGCAGCCTGTCCGAGTCGCTGCGCTGGCAGGACGAGCTAGCGGCGCAGACCAAGAAGGTGCTCATCTATCCGGCCATCCTGACGTTCCAGCTGATCGCGGTCACCATCTTCCTGCTCGTCTACCTCGTACCTCAGGTAGTGAGCGTGCTCAAGACCATGCAGGTGGACCTGCCGCTGCAGACGGTCGTGCTGATCGGGGTGTCCGGTTTCGTGGTCCGGTTCTGGTGGCTGGTCATCGGCCTGCCGCTGCTGACGGTCGTCGGATGTGTCGTGCTGTTCAGGTCGAGCGAGAAGGCACGCTTCGAGTTCGACCGCCTCAAGCTGCGCCTGCCGGTCATCGGCCCGGTGTTCCAGAAGATCATCCTGGCGCGCTTCGCGAGCTTCTTCGCGCTGATGTACCGATCGGGCATCACCGTGCTCGACGCCATGCGAACCAGCCAGAGCATCGCCGGCAATCTCGTCATCGCCGATGCCTTGCAGCGGGCGACCACGCGGGTCAATGCCGGCGAGCCGCTGTCCGAGGCGATTGCCGGCACCGGGATGTTCCCGCCACTGGTGATCAGGATGCTGCGGGTGGGCGAATCCACCGGCGCGCTCGATACCGCCTTGCTCAACGTCAACTACTTCTACACCCGTGACGTAAAGGATTCGGTGGACGGCGCGCTCAAGCTGATCGAACCGATCCTGACCCTGCTGATGGGCGGCCTGCTCGCGCTCATCCTGTTCTCGGTCCTCACGCCGATCTACGACATGATCGGCAAGATGAAGTTTTGACGATGGCGAATCGGCTGCTGGTCTGCATATCGGCGCCCGGGGTTTCGGTCGCGCGCTGGAACGGGAAGCTCTTCGCCACCACCCGTTTCGCCAACGACGACGCGGGACTGGACGGGTTCACGCGGTATCTCGAGGCCGGCGGCTCGGCCCCGGTGCATGTCATGGTCGACAGCACCGACGAGGATTACCGGGTCGAGACGCTGCCACACACCGGGGGCCGTGACCGTCGCGAGCTGGTCCAGCGCAAGCTGAAGCAGCTCTATCGAACCACCCCCTATTTCGCGGCGGTCCCGCAGCCGGTCGCCAAACCGCAGAAGAAGCTCGAGGGCGCCCGGCGCGAAGACCGCTTCCTGTTCGCGGCCCTGACCGAGGCCGACCTGCTCGCCCCCTGGATCAACGCGATCACCGCCCGCAATCTGCCGGTCGCCGGCGTGTTTCCGCTGCCCGCCGTCACCGCGGCGGTCGTGTCGCGGCTGAAACTGAAGACCGAGAATCTGCTGGTGATCTCGAAGGATGTCGCCGGCTTTCGGCAGACCTTCTTCAAGGACGGCCGTTTCCGTCTCACCCGCCTGACCCAGGCGCGCGGCAGCGGCGACCGCACCATCGACTGGTCGTTCGCGGACGAAATCCGGAACACGCGGCTGTATCTCGACGCGCTCGGTGTCACTCTCGCCGACGACCTGGTCGATGTGCTCATTCTCGACCAGGACAACTCCCTGGGGAGCCTGCACCAGGCGCTCGAGCGCAAACGCGGCAACCTGCAGTGCCAGCGCCTCGCCCGCGAAGAGCTGGTACTGAAACTGAAGGTGCCCGATGCGGCCATCGTGGCGACCCCCGATGCCCTGCATCTGCAGCTCCTGGGCAGCTACACCCCGGTCGAGAACCTGGCACCTGCCGCCTTGCTCGAGCCATACCGCCTGTTCCGCGCGCGCCGCTGGCTGTTCGCGGCTACGGCCGCAGTTGCCGCCATCGGCGGCATCTGGTTCGGCATCGACTTGCAACGCGTCCAGTCCATCGACGACGAATCCCGTCGGTTCTCGGCCGACGCGGCGCGCTTCGAGGCGCAATACCGCGAACTGACACGCCAGTTCCCGCAGGCGCCGGCCAGTTCGGCCACGCTCAAGCTCACCGTCGAGGTGGCGACGCGCATCCGTGACAACGTCCGAACCCCGGAGACCCTGTTCGCGGTGGTGAGCGACGCCCTGGCATCGTCGCCGACCGTCGCGGTGACCAGCCTCGCCTGGAAGTACGGCAAGTATCCCGATGCCGCAACGGCGTTCGCGCCGGCCTCGATCACCGGAACCGCCACCGATCGCGAGTGGCGCCAGGTTGGTCTGATGGTCGGCGAGATCACCCCGTTCTCGGGCGACTATCGCTCCGCCATTTCCAGCATCCGCGACTTCGCCGAGCGGCTGCGACAAAGTCCCCTCGTGGCTGACGTGAGGATCATCAAGCTGCCGCTCGACGCCAGCTCGCGGCAGAGTCTGACCGGCAGCACGGCGACCGCGACCGAACAGCGGCGGAGCGCGCTGTTCGAGATCGCCATCACCTACAAGCCGCAACCCGGGCTGCCCGCATGAAGATCGGCCCGCAAAGCGTGCGGCCGCTGGTGGGTCCGGCGCTGGTCCTGGTCATTGCCGCCGCGCTCACGCTGATGGCGATCTGGTACGCCGAAGGGCTGGTCGAAAGCCGTCAGCAGTTGCGCGACACCGCCCAGCGACAGCTTGCCGATGCGCGCCAGAAGCACGCCAATGCCGGCGCCGAGAAGGCACTCATCACGCGCTATCTCGCCCCGTACTCGGCGTTACAGGACGCCGGGTTCGTCGGTGGCGAGCAACGCATCAACTGGGTCGACAGCCTGCGCACCGCCAACCGCACGGCCGGCCTGTTCGGGGTCAACTACGATATCGGCCAGCAGGAAGCCTATCCGCTGGCGAGGGATCTGGGCGCCGGCGATCTGCCGCTCAAGCAGTCACCGATGAAGCTCACCCTGCCGCTGCTGCATGAGGGCGACCTGATGGCGTTCTTCCGCAGCCTTGCCGCGCAGCGCGCCGGCATGTTCATGCTCAACGGCTGCAGCATACGGCGCACCGGCATCGTCCCGCCCAGCGGAACCCAGGCAAACCTCACCGCGGAGTGCGAGGTCGCCTGGATCACCGTCGACGATACCCAGGCGAAAGTGGGGCAACGGCCATGACGATCAGGATGCCGACCGTGCCGGCGCTGCTGCTGGTTCTGCTGTCGGGGTCGACGCTCGCCGAAGACAACCTCGGGCGCCTGTTCTTCACGCCGGCTCAGCGCGCCGAACTCGACCGTGAACGCGCTGCTGCGGCAACCAACGCCTCCCGCCCCGCGGCGGTGCAGACCCAGCCGAAGGCCCCCCCGCCGAAGATGGTGACCCTGAACGGCATCGTCCGTCGCAGCGACGGCGAAACCACGGTGTGGGTGAACAACAAGCCTCTGCACGAGCGCTTCGGCGACGCCGAGATCAATGCCGGGTCCATCGCCCGCGAAGGCGTCGGCATCAATCTCCCAGCCTCGGGCAAACAGGTGCGCCTCAAGGTCGGACAGACGGTCGATGCCACCAGTGGCAGGGTGGCGGAGAGC
>JANMWG010000078.1:0-1785 GCA_031393885.1 Betaproteobacteria bacterium
GCGAGATCCGCGATGTCATCCAGGGTGCCCAGACGCTTGATGGGTACGTACGAGATCGACGCCGCGCGCATTGCCGCGTCGCGGCCCATCAGGCGCTCGAATCCTTCGGTGCCGTCGATAGGGCCGGGGCTGATCGCGTTCACGCGCACGCCATGTTCGCCCCACTCAAGCGCGAGCACGCGGGTGAGCTGGTCCACGCCCGCCTTGGCGGCCGCGGCGTGCGCCTGAGATCGCATCGGCACGGTCGATTGCGGCGCGGTAATGCTGATGATGCTGGCGCCCGGCTTGCGCAGGTGCGGGAACGCCATGCGCAGCACATGGAACGTGCCGATCAGGTCGATATCGACGACGGATTTGAAGCCGTTTGACGACATGTTTTTGGCCTCGCACAGGAAGTTGCCGGCGGCACCGGAGACCAGCGCATCGATCGCGCCAAAGCGCGCAACGCCCTCCTGCAGCGCCGCATCGACAGCCGCCACATCGCGCACATCGGCGCAGCAGCCGTGCACGTCACCGCCAGCGTCGCGCAGACAGGCAAGCGCCGAGTCGACGTTCTCCCGCTTGCGGCTCGCGACCGTCACACGCATGCCTTCGCGCACGAACGCCTTGGCGATGCCGAGGTTGATGCCGCTGGTGCCGCCGAAGACGAAAGCGTGCCGACCCGCAATGTCGAGATCGAAAGCCACGACTTAGGCGTTCGAGTGCGCGAGCGAGCCCGCGTACACGACGTTGTTGCGGTTGGGCTTGCCTTCCGGGCCGGCCTGGCTGTAGTCGCCGAACGGTGCGTCGCGGTCGGCGACGGCTGCTGCCACGCCTTGTTCCTGCGCCGTCTTGATCCACGCGAGCGCCTCAGGCGTGTTGCGCAGCATCGCATCCATCACCGAGCCGAGAAGCTGCGTCGAATGCAGGCCCATGTTCTCGTAAGCCTGGTTGACGACCAGCTTCATCGCTGCGAGCTGCGACATGGGGATCGACGAGAGCTGCTTGGCGAGCGCTCGCGTTTCCTGCTGCAGCTTGTCAAAGGGCACGGCCTTGTTGATCAGGCTGATCTCGGCGGCTTCAACGCCTGAGAGCGAGCGCCCCGTCAGCGCGAGTTCCTTCGCCTTCGCCAGCCCGAGGCGATGCACCCACATGCCCGCATGGTGGCAACCCCACATGCGAGAGTAGGGCGTGCCGATGCACGCGTCCTCCGAGGCGATAACGATGTCGGCGCAGAGCGCCATCTCGCTGCCGCCGCCCACACACCAGCCATGGACCTGCGCAATGACCGGCTTGGGCGTGCGCCACAGCGACATGAACCGCGGCACCCAGCCGAGCTGCTGGTGGGTGACCATCACCATGTCCTTGCCGGCGTCCCATTGGCTCCCGGTGGCGATCGCGTTGTCCCACTGGTGGAAGCCACCCGAAAAGTTAAAGCCGCCGCAGAACGAACGGCCCGCGCCTTGCAGGATGATGACCTTGACATCGTTGTCGGCGGTGGCGCGGTGCACCGCGTGTTCCAGCTCGTCGAGCATCGGCGGCACGATGGTGTTGAGGTCGTCGGGCCGGTCGAGCGTGATGACGGCGGTGGCGTTTTCTTCGACGGCATAGTGGATGACTTGGTACATGGTTCTCTCCGTTGGTTCAGGATGCAGGGGTATCCCGCAACGCGCGTCGCAGCACCTTGCCGCTCGCGGTCTTGGGCAATTGGGGAAGGAAGACGATGGAGCGCGGGATCTTGTAGGCGGCCAGCCGCTCGCGGCAGAAGGCTTCGAGCGAGGGTGCATCGAGCTCCCGGCCCGCGCG
>JANMWG010000129.1:0-5542 GCA_031393885.1 Betaproteobacteria bacterium
GCGAAGACCGCATTCGCCGCCGTGACGCCTTCGTATCGGCACGCCGCCGAGGAACCCATGGCCGCCGAGCGCATCGCGCTGCGGCACCGATCCATCGTCAAGCAGTACTTCTCGCAGGCGCAGGAGAAAGCACACCCATGATGGCAGCAGAGGTAGACCAGCGCATCGCGCAGTTCCAGAGCAACTTCGCGCTGGTGCGCGACGAGGTCGCGCGGGTCATCGTCGGCAACGACGACGTGATCGCCGGCGTGATGACCTGCCTGATCGCCCGCGGCCACGTGCTGCTCGAAGGCATCCCGGGCGTGGGCAAGACCAAGCTGGTGCAGACCCTGGCCGACGTGCTGCACCTGAAGTTTTCGCGCATCCAGTTCACGCCCGACCTGATGCCCGGCGACATCATCGGCACCTCGATCGTTCGCGAGGACGAAGGCGGCCGCAAGTTTTTCGAGTTTCAGCCCGGGCCGATCTTCGCCAACCTGGTGCTGGCCGACGAGATCAATCGCGCCACTCCCAAGACCCAGTCGGCGCTGCTCGAAGCGATGCAGGAGAACAGCGTCTCCGCTGGCAAGACCACCCATCCGCTGGAGCAGCCGTTCTTCGTGCTCGCCACCATGAACCCGCTGGAGATGGAGGGCACCTACCCGCTGCCCGAGGCGCAGCTCGACCGCTTCTTCTTCAAGCTCAAGATGGGGTTTCCCGACATCGCCGGGCTGCATGAGGTGATCGACCGCACCACCCAGTCGCGTGCGCCGGCGATCGCGCGCGTATTGCAGCAGGGCGACATCCTCGCGATGCGCGACACCGCGCGCGAGGTGCCCATCGCACGGCCGGTTCAGGAGTACGCGATCCGTCTCACGCTCGCCACCCACCCCGAGTCCGACCAGGCGCACGAGATGGCGCGCCGCTACGTGCGCTTCGGCGCCAGTCCACGCGGCACCCAGGCGCTGGTCCTGGGCGCCAAGGTGCATGCGCTGATCAACGACCGCGTGCACGTGGCGGCCGCCGATGTGCGTGCGGTGGCGTTGCCGGCATTGCGACACCGCCTGCTGCTCAACTTCGAGGCCGAAGCCGATCGCGTTGATGCCGACGCGATCCTGTCGCGCATCCTCGAACAGCTTCCGCCGCCGGTCTGAGGTGAGTGAGGTCCACCCCCAGCCTGCGCTGCGCGCCGGCTTCCCCCTCGGAGGGGGCGCCCCGTTCCTCGGGGGGCCCTGCGGACGGTGCCCCTTCGCTTCAAGTGGGGGCCCATTGTTCACCACCCCCAGGCCCGCGCTGCGGGCGCTGCCCCTTCGCTGAGGGCGGATAGCACCAAGACCTGCAGCACCGCGCGATCCGACCAGCCATGGCCAACGCCACGCCGTTGTTCAGCGACGATTTCCTGCGCCGTCTGGAGCATCTCACCATGCTCACCCGGCGGCCGGTGGCGGGCCACCTGCGCGGCGCGCACCGCTCGCGTCGCACCGGCAGCGGCATGGTGTTCACCGACTTCCGACCGTACTCGCCTGGTGACGACACCAAGCATCTCGACTGGGGCATCTACCTCAGACTCGACCGGCTGCTGTTGCGCCTGTTCGAGGAGGAGGCCGACCTGCCGGTGTACGTGTTCCTCGACACCAGTGCCTCGATGGGCGTCGGCGAGCCGTCGAAGTTCGATTTCGCGCGGCGGGTCGCCGCGGCGCTGTCCTATCTGTCGCTGGTCAACCACGACCGCGTGAGCATCGTCGCCTGGGCCGACGGCATCGCGCATGAACTGCCGGTGCGTCGCGGCAAGACCCAGATGTGGCCCGCGCTGCGTTTCCTCGAGGGGCTGGGCGCAGGCGGCGGCACCGATCTGCAGGCGGCGCTGCGCGGCTACTTCGGCGCGCGCCGCACGCGCGGACTGGTGGTGCTGTTGTCCGACTTCATGGACAACGCCGGCTTCGCGCCCTCGGCAAACTGGCTGCGCCAGTTCCGGCACGAGGTGGTCGCGGTGCAGGTGCTGTCGCCGCAGGAGATCGAGCCGGGCCTGCCCGAAGAGGTGGTGCTGGTCGATGCGGAGAGCGGCGTCGCCGATACGCTCCACGTCACCCCCGCGCTGCTTGCCGCCTACCGCACGGCGCTCGAAGCGCATTGCGCCGATGTCGAAGCGCAGTGCCGCCGTCACGGCTGGTCCTACCTGCGTGCCGGCAGCGACGCGCCGTTCGACGACCTGATGTTGCGGGTGCTGCGCGAGCTGGGCGTGCTGTGATGACGCCCCCCCCAGGCTGCGCTGCGCTCCGCCTTCCCCCCGAGGGGGCACAACATTCCTCGGGGAACCCTGCGGATGTTGACCCTTCGCTTCAGGGATTCCCTTCGTTCGTTGCTCTACAAACGGGGCCAACGTCCTTCAGGGCGGCCCGGCGGGCACTGCGGTGAGGCTGCTCGCCTTCGGTCCCGGTGTCGCATGGGCACTGTGTGCGGCGATCGTCGGCATCGTGGTCGTGCTGTACCTGTTGCGTCCGCCGCCGCGGCGCATCATCGTCGCGTCGACGCTGATCTGGTCGCGCGTGCTCGAGCGGCGTCCGCGCGACAGCAAGCGCTGGCGCTGGTGGCTGTCGCTGGCGTTGTCGTTGCTGATCGGCATCGCGCTCGCACTGGCGCTGGCGCGGCCCGAAGTCGCGTCGGTCGGCGGTGCGGTGCGCCAGACCGTGATCGTGATCGACAACTCGCCCACCATGGCAACGATGCGCGCCGATGGCCGCACCCGTTTCGATCACGCGCTCGATGCGGCGCGCGGCCTGCTGGCCACCGCCGGACCCGCCAGCCGCTTTCTCGTCGCCGACACCATGCACACGGTCGGCAGCCCGGGCTTCGACGACCGGCAGCAGGCGCTCGCAACGCTCGCTAAGCTCCAGGCCGCTCCCGGCGGTGCACCGCGTTTTCCCGGCATCGGCGTCGCGGCTGCCGACAACGCCGGCGTGCCGCCCGATGTCGTGCTCATCACCGACGGCGTGGCGCCGCTCGCGCTGCCGGCCGGGGTGCGCACGATCCCGGTGTTCGAAGCGGCGCTCAATGTCGGCATCACCGCATTCGACGTGCGGCCGCATGCCAACGATCCGCGCCGTTTCGATGCGCTCATCGAAGTGGGCAATGCCGGCGCGGCGCCGATCGATGCGAAGGTCGTGGTCTCCGGGCCCGGGCGGGCGCCGATCGAACGCCGCCTCTCGGTGGCGGCGCGCGGCTTCGGCACGCTCATCGTGCCGGCCACCGATTTCACCGGTGGGGCCTTGCGCGCCAGGGTCGAAGCCGCGGGCGACGCCCTGGCCGCCGACGACACGGCGTACGCGTTCATGCCCATTAACAAGCGCGTTCGCGTGGCGCTGGTGACCACCGGCAACACGCCGCTCGAGCAGGCGCTGCGGCTCGACCCCCGGGTGGTGCTGAGCGTGATCGCGCCGCGGCAGTACGCTGGCCGCACTGGCGTCGACCTTTACGTGTTCGATCGCTTCACGCCACCGACGGCGCCGGCTGCGCCGGCCTTGCTGGTCAGGCCCGATGCCGCGTCGTGGCTGCCGGCGTTCGGCGCGAGCGTCGGCGCCCAGGGCATCGACGCCTGGCTCGCCGACCATCCGATGCTCGACGACATCGCCTTGCGCGACATCCAGATCGAGCGCGCGATCTCGTTCCGGCCCGAGGCGGGAAAGTCGCTCGCGCTGGCGCGCACCGCCAATGGCGCTGTGCTGATGGCGGCCAGCGAGACCCTGCCAAGATGGGTCGCGGTCGGCTTCGCGATCGGCGACACCAACTTCGCTTACCAGGCCTCGTTCCCGATGTTCCTGGCCAACGCCATCGCGTGGTTGTCGGGGGAGCCACCCGCGATCGTGAAGTCGCTCGGCACCGTCGCGGTCCCGATCGAACACGCGCGCGTGGCGGGCCTCGACGGCGGCCGCATCGATACCCGCTTCGTGCCCGGCGCCACCTTGTTCAATGCCGGGCGGGCGGGCTTCTTCACCGCGGAAGGCGAGGCCGGCCGCATCCGCGTGCTGGCGAACGTGGCCGATCCGGTGGTCACCGACGTCAATGCCAGTTCGCTTGCCGCTGCCGGCACCGCCACCGCGGCGCGCGCGCCCGGGTCGGTGGCGTGGGAGCCCTGGGTAGTGTTGTTGCTGGCGGCACTTGCCTTCATGGGCGTCGAATGGGTCGCCTATCACCGGCGCTTGACCGAGTGAGGGTCCGGTCATGAGCCGCTTCGTGATTGACGCCTGGTGGCCCCTGGCGCTGTTGCCGGTGCTGGTCGCGATCGTCTGGTTCGCCGCGCGCCGCAGCGACAGCGGCATGAGCGCACCGCAGCGGCGCTGGCTCACCGGTATTCGCATTGCGGCGATGACGTGCGTTGCGGTAGCGCTGATGCGGCCTTCGTGGCTTGCCACCAGCCACGACATCTCGGTGGTGTATGCGCTCGATGTGTCGCGCTCGGTCGATCCGCAGTTCATCGATGCCGCGATCCGCTGGATGGAGGCGGCCGATGCCGCGGGCAAGCCGGTGCAGTCGCGCTTCGTGGCCTTTGCCGATGCGGCGCGGTTTGCGCCGAGTGCCGCCGCGATCCGCAAGGTGCCGCTCGGCGGCAGCCGCGGCGGCCTCGATCCCACGGTCACCGACATCGAGGCCGGGCTGGACGCGGCCCTCTACGGGTTCGGGCCGCACCAGATCAAGCGCCTGGTGCTGATGACCGATGGCAACGCCACCCGTGGCGAGGTGTGGAACACGCTCGACCGCCTGCGTCACGACAACGTCCGGGTCTTCACCGTGCCGGCGTCGGTGCGGGCCGGCAAGGATGCCTGGGTCGAGGGCATCGACGTGCCTGCCGGCCTGTGCCGCGATGAAGCGTTCGTCGCCACCGTTCGCGTCTTCAGCCAGGTGGCGACCAGCGCGAAGGTGCGCCTCGAACGCGGTGACCGGTTGCTGGCGCAGCGGCCGGTGGCGCTGCTGGCGGGCGTGAACCGCATCGCGTTCACCGTGAAGTTGCCGGTAACCGGCACGGTGCCGCTGGTCGCGACGCTCGCGGCCGACGGCGATACCGTTGCCGACAACGACCGCATCACCGAATCGGTGCGGGTGCAGGGACGGCCGCGGGTGCTGTATGCGGAAGGTGTGGCGGCATCGGCGCATTTCCTCGCCGATGCGCTGGTGCGCGACGGCCTCGACGTCAAGACGGTTGCCATCGCCGACATGCCCACCGATGCCGCCGGCTTCAGCGCCTATGACGCGGTCATTCTCAGCGACGCCGCCGCCAGCGACGTGGGCGAAGACCGCATGCGGGCATTGGCGAGCTACGTGCGCGATGGTGGCGGCGGCCTGCTGTTCGCCGCCGGTGCCGGCACCTATGGCGAGAGCGGCTATCGCAACACGGCGCTAGAGCTGGTGCTGCCGGTCACCTTCGAGGCGCAGGAAAAGCGCCGCGAGCTGGCATTGATGATCGTGCTCGACCGCTCGTACAGCATGAAGGGCCGCAAGCTCGATCTCGCCAAGGCCGCGACCCTCGGGGCTCTCGACCTGCTGGACGAGAATCACCGCTTCGGCGTCA
>JANMWG010000152.1:0-7962 GCA_031393885.1 Betaproteobacteria bacterium
CTCACCCCGATCCGGCAGGTGCCGGTCGACACCAACGACATCGCCAAGGATTCGGACCGACAGGACTACCTGCACATGACGACGTTCGCCCTCGGTCTCGGCGTTCAGGGGGTGATATTCAACAACAGCGCCTTCCCTGACGAGAACAGGGATCCCTACGCCTTCCCGCCGAACTGGAACCTGATCAACCCGACGACCCAGGTGCGTTCGCCGACCTCGATCGACGAGTTGTGGCACGCCACCATCAACGGCCGCGGCATCATGCTGTCGGTCTCGGCGCCGGAGGAAGCGCGCAGTGGCGTGGTCGACATCGTCAACAACGTCGGTGCCCGCGGCGGTTCCGGCGCTTCGGTGGCGGTGTCCAACCCCAACCTGACCCCAGGTGACAGCTTCTCGTACCAGTCGTCGTACAACTCCGGATCGTGGTCCGGCGACATCAACAAGTTCGCCATCGATCCGTCGACCGGCGTGGTGAGCGAAACGCCCTCGTGGAATCCGGGGCCGCAGCGGCAACTCGTGCTGCGCGATCCGGCAACTCGCATCCTCGCCACCTACGACGGCTCGAGCGCGGTTCCGTTCCAGTGGGCCAACATCGGACCGACCCTGCAAAGCAAGCTCACGTTCACGCCGCTGTTCGGTGTCCCCTCGCCTGACCCCGAAGTGCTCGATTTCCTGCGCGGCACGCGCACCAAAGAGGTGGAGAAGTTCCGCTCGCGCGGACCGCGTCCGCCGTTCGTGACCGGCACCTCGCTCGCGAACATCTCCGTGCTAGGCGACATCGTCAACGGCGAACCGGTCGTGATCGGCGCGCCGCTGCTGCAGTATTTCGACTCTGGCTACTCCGATTTCCGCAGTGCCCAGGCGCTGCGGCCCACCACGGTTTACCAGGGCGCCAATGACGGCATCTTCCACGCGTTCGCCGGTGCCGACGGCGCCGAGCTGTGGGGCTACGTGCCCTATGGGGCCTACCCTAATCTGTCGAATCTGGCCGAGCGCAACGTCTTCACCCACAAGTACACCGTCGACGGCTCGCCCACCTCCGGAGACGTCGACTTCAGCTTCACCAACGGCAACGATCTCGCCAACCCGCCGGCCTCGAACTGGAAGACGGTCGTGATCGGCAGTCTGCGCAAGGGCGGCTTCGGCTACTTCGCGCTCGACGCGACCACCCCCTCGGCGTTGAACGAGACCGATCTGCTGAGCAAGGTGCTGTGGGAATTTCCGAACAACACACTACCGGTGGCGACCAAGCTCAACGTCGGCTACAGCTTCGGACGCCCGGTGATCGTCAAGACCCGGGCGGCGGGCTGGGTCGCCGTACTGGCCTCGGGCTACAACAACGGCACCGGCGCCGGTTCTTCCGGCGGCGACGGCGTCGGGCGCATCTGGATCCTCAACATCCGTACCGGCGGCGTGATCGCCGAACTGACCACGAACGTGGGCACCGCGGCGGCGCCGAGTGGCCTCGCGCACCTGTCGTCATTCGTGGCGCGGCCCGACGTCGATCCCACCGCCGAAGCCGTCTATGGCGGCGACCTGCTCGGCAATCTCTGGCGCTTCGATGTCGCCGGCGCCAATGTGAGCGACTGGTCGGTGACGCGGATGGCGACGCTGACCGACAGCGCGGGCAACATCCAGCCGATATCGAGCGAACCGGAAGTGGGCACGGTCAACCGTGAGCGCTTCGTCTACATCGGGGCCGGTCAGTACATCGGCGACTCCGACGTGCCGTCCAACGTCCCTGAAAACATCTACGCGAGCCGCAAGATGTCGTTCTACGGACTCAAGGACACCCCGTCGGTCACGACCAGTCCGGTGATCGTCTCGCCGATCCGGTCCACGCTCGTGCAGCAGGTCATCACCAAGGGCGTCGACACGGCAACGCTCACCAGTAACCCGGTGCCGGGGAGCGCGAAGGGCTGGTACATCGACTTCACCGACAACGCGGAACGCTCGGTCACCAATCCGATCCTGTCGGGTGGCGTGCTGACGTTCACGTCCAACATTCCGATTGGCGGGGTTGCGAATCCCTGCACACCCGGCGGCAAGAGCTGGGTCTGGTTCATCGACTACGCCACCGGTGGCAAGGTGAGCGTGGGCACGACGCCCCCGCCGAGCGGAAAGTCCCTCGGCAATGTGCTGTCGTCACGCGTGGTGCTGGTGCGGCTGCCCAACGGCAACGTGGTCGGCCTGGTGCGAGGGTCCGATTCCAAGACACAGACCGTGGATCCGCCAAACAGCTCGATTCCCGCGACCGGACGCCGCCTGTCCTGGAGAGAGATCGTTCAGTAGCGGCCAGCGGCCGCCGCAGCGACGAGGTCCGGTCGGCTCGACCGGACCTCTTTTTTGTGCCGTCAGGTTCAGTACCAGCGAAAGGTTGTGAAGCGAAGGGGCACCATCCGCAGGGCTTCCCGAGGAATGTGGCGCCCCCTCGAGGGAGAAGGCGAAGCGCAGCGCAGCCTGGGGGCGGGCGTCACCTCGGGCAGCGCCCACAGGGTCTCCCGAGGACGCTGCGCCCCCTCGAGTCGGGGGGGGGGCGACCGAAGGAAACCTGGGGGGGCGTCTTACGTTACGGCAAGCGCCTTCGGCACCGGGAAGATGACGTCTTCCTCGATGCCGGCAACCTCCTCTACCTCGGTCGCGCCCAGCTCGCGCAATCGTTCCACCACGGCACGCACCAAGACCTCCGGCGCCGATGCGCCCGCGGTGACGCCGACGGTTGCCCTGCCGGCAACCCATTGCGGCTCGAGCTGCGCGGCGTCGTCGATCATGTAGGCGCTGATGCCGGCATTGTGGGCAACTTCGCGCAGCCGGTTCGAATTCGAGCTGTTGGGCGATCCGACCACGATCACCACCTCGCTGCGAAGCGCCAGGGTCTTGACCGCATCCTGCCGGTTCTGCGTGGCGTAGCAGATGTCGTCTTTTTTCGGCCCCACGATGGCCGGGAAGCGGCGCCTGAGCGCATTCATGACCGTGCGAGCGTCGTCCACCGACAAGGTGGTCTGGGTCACGAACGCGAGATTGGCCGGATCCGATACCACCAACGCGTCGACATCGGCGGTGGTCTCGACCAGATGGATGCCGCCGCGAGCCTGGCCCATCGTGCCCTCGACTTCCGGATGCCCACGATGCCCGATCATGACGATCTCGCGCTCCTGATCGCGCAGGCGCGAAACCTCGACATGCACCTTGGTCACCAGCGGACAGGTCGCGTCGAACACGTTGAGACCGCGTTGCGCCGCCTCTTCCCGCACCGCCTTCGACACGCCGTGGGCGCTGAACACGAGCGTTGCCCCGCGCGGAACCGCCGCCAGGTCTTCGACGAAAACCGCACCCTTGGTGCGCAGATCGTCGACCACGAACTTGTTGTGGACCACCTCATGCCGCACGTAGACCGGCGCCCCGCGCAACGTCAGCGCCCGTTCCACGATCTCGATCGCGCGATCGACACCGGCGCAGAAGCCGCGTGGATTTGCCAGCAGTACCTTCATGTCTCGAATCCTCCGCCCGAAAAGCGTTCTTCGCGCCACGGATCGGCGTCGTTGTGATAGCCCCGAACCTCCCAGAAGCCGGGACGGTCCTCGGCACGGAATTCGATGGCGGAAAGCCACTTCGCGCCTTTCCAGGCATAGCGCCGCGGCACCACCAGGCGCGCGGGTCCGCCGTGCTCGGGGGTCAGCGGTTCGCCGAACACCCGGGTTGCCACGATGACGTCGTCGTCGAGCAATGCCTCGAGCGGCAGGTTGGTTGTGTAGCCGTCGGCACCGTGAAGCGTCACGAAGGCAGCCGTATCGAGCGGCTGCGCCATCGCCACGAGATCCCGCGCCAAGACGCCCTGCCACGCCATGTCGAGTTGCGACCAGCGGGTCACGCAGTGAAAGTCGGACGTGCGCAGGGTCTGGGGCAACGCCGAAAACGCGCGGAAATCGAGGCTGACTTCGTGCGCGACCAGACCCTGCAGGCGCAGGGTCCAGTTGTCCGGACGCACATCGGGTTCGATACCCAGGTCGAGCACCGGAAAATCCGAAACCTGCTTCTGCCCAGGAGGAATGCGCGCATCGGGGCCCGGCGCGGACGGCTTTGCACCGCGTTGCGCCACGCGCATCTTGCCCTCGATCAGTTTCATCCAGTTCGGCATCAACGCTCTCCCGAGGTGGATGTCGTCCCGGGTCGCGGGCGCCGATCGAAGAAGCTGTCCCAGACGAGCAGGCCGGCGCCGCAGGTGATGGCCGAATCGGCCAGATTGAACGCCGGCCAATAGTAGCGCCCGGCATGGAAATGCAGGAAATCCACGACCGCTGTCAGCACGAAGCGATCGATCAGGTTACCGATGGCACCGCCGAGCACGAGCGCCAGTGCAAGGCAGAACATGGGCTTGTCGCGATGACGCAAGAGCAGCCAGGTGATGAACGCGCAGGCAAACAGCCCGATGGCGATGAAGAAGTCGCGCTGCCACCCGGGCGCATCGGACAGGAAACTGAAGGCCGCACCCGGGTTGAACACGAGCACCAGGTCGAAGAACGGGGTCACCGTGATCGATTCGCCATAGACCAGTCGCTGCTGGATCACGTGCTTGCTGACCTGGTCGAGCACCACCACCAGGGCGGCGAGCGCGAACCAGTGCCAGAGCGGCCTACGCGGCGACACGCGCCTCGCCTTCGCCGAACAGGTTGGAAGTGCAGCGTCCGCACAGTGCCGGATGCAGCGGATCGTGACCGACATCGGCCCGCCAGTGCCAGCAACGGGCGCACTTGGCATGGTCACTCGCCGCGACGCGTACATATTCGGTGTCGGGCGACGCCGCAAGCGACAGCTCGGCACGGGAGGTGATCAGCAACAACCGCAGGTCGTCACCCAGGCTGTCGGCGACCGCGTGACGATCCCCTGACAGCCCCAGTTCGACCTCGGCCTGCAGCGATGATCCGATGGCGCCGGCGGCGCGCGCTTCCTCGAGACGCTTCTGCACGTCCGACCGGATCGCGCGCAACTGTTGCCACTTCGCCGTCAACGCATCACGATCATCCAGCGCCGGTAACGCATGCCATGTGTGCAGAAACACGCTGTCGTCGGCATTGCCGGTGAACACCGCCCAGGCCTCCTCGGCCGTGAATGCCAGCACTGGGGCCATGAGCCGAAGCAGGCAATGCGTGAGATGCCACAGCGCACTCTGCGCGGCCCGGCGCTCGTGGCTGCCCGGCGCGGTGGTGTAGAGCCGGTCCTTGAGAATGTCGAGATAGAAGCCCCCGAGATCTTCCGAGCAGAAGGTCTGGAGCCGCTGGACCACGATGTGGAATTCGTAGCGCCCGTATGCCGCCGTCACGTCGTCGTGCAGACCGTGCGCGAGCGCAAGCGCATAGCGATCGATCTCCAGCCATTGCGACGGCGGCAGGAGATCGCGCTCGCTATCGAAATCGGACACGTTCGCGAGCAGGAACCGGAGCGTGTTGCGGATGCGCCGATAGCCCTCGACCACGCGTTTCAGGATCTCGTCGGAGATGGTGAGTTCGCCCGAATAGTCGGTCGCGGCAACCCACAATCGCAGCACGTCGGCCCCGAGGCTGCCGGCGACCTTCTGCGGCGCGACGACGTTGCCGCGCGATTTGCTCATCTTGCGGCCCTGGCCATCGACCACGAAGCCGTGCGTGAGCAACTGCCGGTACGGCGCCCGGCCGTCGATCGCGCTGCCGGTGAGCAGCGACGACTGGAACCAGCCGCGGTGCTGGTCGGACCCTTCCAGATAGAGGTCGGCCGGCTTGGCGAGGTCGGCGCGCCGTTCGAGCACGCTGACGTGGGTGGATCCGGAGTCGAACCAGACGTCGAGCGTGTCGGGCACCTTGCGATAGTGCCCGGCGTCGGCGCCGAGGAACTCCGCGGCGTCGAGTGCGAACCAGGCCTCGATCCCGCCCGCCTCGACCCTCCGCGCCACCGCCTCGATCAGTTCGGGCGTGCGTGGATGCAATGCGCCGGTCTCGCGATGGACGAAAAGCGCCATCGGCGTACCCCAGCTGCGCTGCCGCGACACGCACCAGTCGGGACGGTTGGTGATCATCGACTCGAGCCGCGCCCTGCCCCACGGCGGGAAAAACTCGGTGGCGTCGACGGCGGCCTGCGCCGTTGCACGCAGGCTGCGACCGTCGGGTCCGGTAGCTTCCATGCCGATGAACCACTGGTGCGTGGCGCGGAAGATCACCGGTGTCTTGTGCCGCCAGCAATGCGGATAGCTGTGCTGCCAGGCTTCGTTGTGCAACAGCAGCGTCTTGGCGTCGAGTGCCTCGATGATCGCCTGGTTCGCGGTCCACACGCTCTGCCCCCCCACCAGACTGACGGACGCCGCGAACCGCCCGTCCGGACCGACCAGTTGCTCGACCGGCAGCCGATACTTCTGACCGACGATGAAGTCGTCGGCGCCGTGCGCCGGTGCGGTATGGACCAGACCGGTGCCGGCCTCCAGGGTAACGTGGGTGCCGAGGATGATGGGCACGCGGCGCGCCTGGAACGGATGCCACACCTCCAGATTTTCGAGCGCTGCGCCCTTCACCGTGGCGACGACCTTGAAATCGTCGACGCCGTAGCGCTGCATGCAGCGTGTCACCAGATCGGAGGCCAGCACCAGGTAGTACTTGGGCCCTTGCACCAGCGCGTAGTCGAAGTCAGGATGCACGCACACTGCCTGGTTTGCCGGCAGCGTCCAGGGAGTCGTGGTCCAGATCACCACATAGCCCGGCAGCTGCAGGTGACTGAACCCGAACGGGCGGGCGAGCTCCTGCTGATCGCGGGCCGGGAAGGCAACGTCGATCGCGGGCGAGGTGCGGTCTTCGTATTCCACCTCGGCTTCCGCCAGCGTCGACTCGCAGTCCAGACACCAGTGCACGGGCTTGGCTCCTTGGTACAGATAGCCGCGCTCCAGGATGCGGCCGAGCGAGCGGATGGTATCCGCCTCGGCCCCGTGCGCCATGGTCAGGTAGGGGTGCTCCCAATCGCCGCCGACGCCGAGCCGGATGAAGTCGTCTTTCTGGCGCGCCACCTGCGACGCGGCGAACTCGCGGCACAGCTTGCGGAACGCATTCGGTTCGAGACCCTTGCCGTGCGCTTTCTCCACCTGATGCTCGATCGGCAGCCCATGACAATCCCAGCCCGGAACATAGGGCGCGTCGAATCCGGCCAGCGTCTTGCTGCGAACGATGATGTCCTTGAGCAGCTTGTTCACCGCGTGCCCGATGTGGATGTCGCCATTCGCGTACGGCGGCCCGTCGTGCAGGATGAACCTGGGCCGACCGGCCGACGCGGCGCGGATGCGCTCGTGCAGCTTGCGCTCCTGCCATTCGCGCACCCAGATCGGCTCGCGCCGGGCGAGATCGCCCTTCATGGGAAACGGCGTATCGGGCAGGTTCAGCGTGTGCTTGTAGTCAGTCATGTGGGCAAGGCTCTGGAATGCGTGCAACGCGTCAATGAACCCGGCCCGGAAGGCAGGCCGGCGATGAATCCGGGATTGGAAGCAATCTGCGCCGACGCTCAGGCACGATCGTGTACCCGCGGGCGCAGGTGGCTGAAGAAATCGCGGGTCGCGTCGACATCACGCCCGATCTGCGCCTTCAGCGCGGGGAGTGCGTCGTACTTCTCCTCGTCGCGCAACTTGTGAAGGAACTCGACCCGCACCCGCCGACCGTAGATATCCCGGTCGAAATCCAGCAGGAACACCTCGAGAGTACACCGGTTGGCGTCGGATACCGTGGGCCGCGTACCCAGGCTCGCCGCGCCCTCGATCGGGACAGCGCCGAGTCCGAGCACGTCGACCACGAAGATACCGGCGAGCGGCAGGCGGCGCGAGCCGATGTGCACGTTGGCGGTCGGATAGCCCAGTTCGCGCCCGATGCGATCCCCGCCGACCACGCGCCCGGTGACCGAGTAGGGTCGGCCGAGCAATTCGTGCGCTTCAGCCATCCGCCCTTCCCGCAGGGCCGA
>JANMWG010000155.1:0-2473 GCA_031393885.1 Betaproteobacteria bacterium
GCTCGACGTCAAGGCGGCCGCGGCGGCCGAAGCCAGGCGCCTGCTGGCGCCCGACCAGATCGTCGTCAGCTTCACGCTTGAGGAGGGCGGCAATCTCGCGGCATGGCTGCTCGACAGCGGCGGGGCGCCGAAATTTGCCGACCTCGGCAGACAGTCAGGATTGAAAGGCGAGGTTGCGAGACTGCGCGGCATTCTCAGCGGCAGCGCGCGCACGGGATCAACTGACGAAGATGCGCGCTTGCGGCAAGGCATCGCGGACATTCTCCTCAAGCCGCTATTTGCGAACGCCAGTCTGGGCCTGGCCGGCAAGAAGCGCTGGATTGTCATTCCCGATGGTGACCTGGCCTTGCTGCCCTTTGACACCCTGCCGGTGAGCGGTACGGACGGCAAGGCGCGCGCGCTGATCGAAACCGTCGAAATCAGCATCGTGCAAAGCTGGTCTGTCTATGCGCTGTTGAAGGCGCGTGAAGCCGAATACATCACGCTCGACCGGCCGAAGACGATGTTCGCGATGGGCAACGCGGTGTATAGCGCCAACACCCACAAGCCTGCGTCGGCCGTGGTGCGCGGTACAACGCAGGTGGCTTCACGCGGCTGGAATGGCGCCGACTACCTGACCGAGACCCGTTCACTGAACGCGGCAGCCGAGCAATACGCGATGCAGAACCTGCGCTGGAATAATCTGCCGGGTACCGCGTTCGAAGTGGAAGCGGTCGCTCGGGTGTTCACCAGCGGCATGGACAAATATGTCGATGCCCAGGCTTCCGAGGCCGGCCTGCAAGCGCTCAACCGGGCTGGCAAGCTCACCGACTATCGTTACCTGCTGTTCTCCGCGCACGGCTACCTTGCTGCCAACCCCGCGCTGACCAGCCTGGTGCTGAGCCAAGACAAACCCACGCCGGAGGCCGATGGCTATGTCACTGCCGCCGAATGGCCGGGCTACGACTTCAAGAGCGACTTGATCGTTCTTTCCGCTTGCGACACCGGTGTCGGCAAGACGCTCGCCGGTGAAGGCGTGATGGGCTTGCCGTATGCGCTATTCGTCGCCGGCAACAAGAACACGCTGCTCACGCTGTGGCCGGTGGATGATGAAGCGACGGCGGAGTTCATCACGCGCTTCTTCACGCGGCTACAGAAGGGTGAGGCGCAGGTGAGTGCGCTGACGGCCGTCAAGCGTGAATTCGCGGCTGATCCGACTTACCGTGATCCGCGCTATTGGGCCGCGTTCGTGCTCTACGGGGTTTGAACGACTTGTTGACGATCGCGCAAGCACCTTGCCGAAGCTATTTGCCGGGTTGCGCGCGGTGGTTCGAGCCCAGGCGCCAGTGGGCGCCTGCCATCCATGTACGATAGAGTACAAATTTACGCTGGCTGGCAGGTGTGCTGATGCTGACAATCGCAGCGGCGCCCAAGCAGTGTTTGTACCGACAACAGGAGCAATCGATGCGGATATTCGCAATGGTTCGGGCGTATGAATAAAGACGCCGCAAGCGCAGCCGCCTGGTTACAGGGGCGCAATCTCTCATTGCCGGCGACGGACGCCGCCGACATCGCCAAAGCCGTGCGCGGCCTTGAAGCCGCGATCGATGCCGCAGCGTCAGGCCTCGATGCGATGCAGTTGCCGGAACCGTTTCAACAATGCCTGGCGCGCCTGGCCGAACCAGGTGTAAGGCAGCCGCTGCCGCCACCGGAGGTGGAGCACGCTGACTGGAGCCTCGATCACCTGGCGGCCGGCAATATCGGCAGCGAGGAATGGGTACGGCGCTGCCTGGGCTATATCGAGACCCGGGCACCCGGCCGGCTCGCCTGGCTCGAAGTCAATGGCGAGGCAGCGTTGCGCGAGGCGCGTGCGCTTGACACCGAGCGCTCGCAGGGCAAGCTTCGTGGCCCCTTGCACGGCGCGCCGGTCGGCATCAAGGACATGTTCGATGCGGCGGGCCGGGTTGCCAGCTGGGGCTCGCCGATGCGCGGCGGCGCGGCGCCGGCGCAGCACGATGCCACCGTTGTCGCTCGCCTCAAGGCGGCCGGTGCGGTGGTGCTGGGCTTCCAGCACATGGCCGAGTTCGCGATGTCGCCAACGGGACTTAACGCCAGCCTGGGACCGGGCCGCAACCCGTGGAACGTCGATCATGTTTCGGGCGGCAGTTCCAGCGGTGCCGGTATGTCGGTCGGCGCCGGCCATGTGCCGCTGGCGATCGGCTCTGATACGGGTGGCTCGATTCGCCTGCCGGCAGCGCTTTGCGGCGTCACCGGCTTGAAGCCCACGCAATACCGCGTCAGCCTGGCAGGCGCGATGCCGCTCTCGCCCAGCATGGACTGCATCGGGCCGCTTGCAAGATCCGCAGTCGATTGCGGCTGGGCCTACTGTGCGATTGCCGGCGCGGATACGCGCGACGGCTCCTGCCTGCAACTGCCGGCGCCACAACCAGGCTGGATGCAGCCTCAGCGGCGACCGCTGCGCGTTGCGGTGCCC
>JANMWG010000218.1:0-8929 GCA_031393885.1 Betaproteobacteria bacterium
GTTCGGTCTCCCGATGCCGGTCTACGTCAGCCTGTTCATTCTGGTCCTGGTCTGGGTCATGCAGCGGCAGACCACGGTGGGTCGCTATATCCACGCGATCGGCGGCAATGTGCAGGCGGCGATGGTGTCGGGGGTGAATACCAACTTCTATCTGATCCTCGCCTACACCTTGTGCGGGATGCTCGCCTCCCTGACCAGCCTGTTGCTCACTGCGCGCCTCGGGTCCGGTCAAGCCACGATGAGCGGGAACCTGATGCTGGAGAGCATTGCAGCCGGCGTGATTGCGGGCGTGAGCCTGCGAGGTGGCGTCGGCCGGGTGGAGATGGTCGCCTTGTCCGCCTTGTTTCTTTCCATCCTGACCAACGCGATGAACCTGCTGAAGATCAACAGCAAGATCCAGACGATCTTCATGGGCGTCATCGTCGTGGCGGCAGTGGCTCTCGACCAGCTCGCCAAGAGACGAACCCGAGATGCGTGAGCGAGCTGATGCGCAAGTGGGTGCGCGCCGATGCCGGTCGAATGCCGCGCCGGCGCAGGCCATCCATGTCGTTCGCGGCGCAGGAGCCTCTGGTGTCTGAGCCGGCGGCACGCTCCGCGGGCGTCGGTACCGGCCGGGCGGTGGCCGGCTTCATGGCGCGCTACGGGCTGATCATCGCGCTTGTCGTCATGGAGGCGGGCTTCGCCATCGTCGAGCCACTGGTCCTGTCGCCGGGCAACTTGCTCAACATCGTCCAGCAGACCAGCTACATCGCCGTGTTCGCGACGGCGCAGATGGTCGTCATCCTGACTCGCGGCTTCGACCTCTCTCTCGGCACCTGCGTCTCCACGGTCAGCGTTGCGTCTGCACTGGTGATGACAGGAATGGTTGCCGGCAATCCGGCCAACCTGCCGCTCGCACTCGTCATGGGCGTCATGACCGCCCTGGGCATCGGCATCGCCGTAGGACTTTTCAACGGCATCTGCGTGTCGGTGCTACGGGTGAACGCGTTCGTCACCACACTCGGCAGTTTCAACATCTGTTTCGGGATCGCCACCACGATCTCCGACGGGCGACCGGTGTTCGATGTGCCGAAGGAATTCAGCGAGCTGATGTACAGCGGCACGATACTGGGCGTGCCCGCGCCCGTGATCATCGCGATCGTGGTGTTGATCGGTATTCATCTGATGTTGAACTGGACGGTGTTCGGTCGGTCGTTGTGCCTGATCGGCGGCAATCCCCGTGCGGCGGCGCTCGCAGGCCTGCCGAGCAGGCGCTATCTCACGATGGCCTATGTCGTTTGCTCGGTGCTCGCGGCGATCGGCGCCCTGATGCTGACGGCGCGCACCGGATCGGGCGAGCCGAATCTCGGCGGCAACGTCACGCTGCAAAGCATCGCGGCGGCGGTGATCGGCGGCGTCAGCCTGCGCGGCGGCGTGGGCAGCGCCTATGCGGCGGCGCTGGGCGCACTGTTCGTGACCGCGCTCTCCAATGGCATGGGGCTCGCCCGGATCGACGGCTACATCCAGCAGATCATTCTCGGGTGCGTCATCATCGCCGCGATATTCGTCGATCGACTCCGATCGGGCGTGCGGTGACGTCCACCCCCAGCCTTCGCTGCGCTCCGGCTTCCCCCTCCAGGGGGCCCGGCATCCTCGGGGGACCCTGCGGATGCCGGCGCTTCGCTTCCGAGCGCCCTCCGTTCGATGTTCCTGGCCTCCGCTTCTGAGGTCTCTTCGCCCACCCCGCGATCCCCATGAATGAATTTGGCGCCCCGGGCAAGTCCGCCGTCGACGCGGTGACCCACGAGATACTGCAAGGAAAGCTGCTGGCGATCGTGGATGAAATGGGCATCGTGCTCGCCCGCTGCAGCATGAGCCCGGTGGTCTACGAAGTGCTCGATTTCGCCTGCGGTATCTGCAAGCTCGACGGCGATCTGATTGCACAAACCAACGGCATCACGTTGTTCACGGGCACTTTCGCGAGCCAGGTTCGCGCCATGCATGAACGGTTCGGGCCGGGCATGGCGCCCGGTGACGTGTTCATGACCAATGACCCCTACCAGGGCGGTACCCACGGGTGCGATTTCGCCGTCGTGCGCCCGATGTACGACGGGGTTGTGCCGGTCGGCTATGCGATCACGGTAGCGCACTGGCTCGACGTGGGCGGTGCCGTGCCCGGAAGCCTTCCCGCCGACGCCACGACGATGTTCCAGGAAGGCCTGCGTTTGCCTGGCGTGCGCGTGATGCGCGAGGATCGGTTGCTGCCGGATATCGTTGCGATCATCCGGGAGAACGTCCGCCTGCCGGCACTCGCCCTGGGCGATCTCAATGCGCAACTCGCGGCCGCCCGCATCGCCGAGCGGCGGATCCAGGAGATCTGCGTGAAGTACGGCCGCGCAACGCTCACCACCGTGTTCGACGACATTCTTGCCTCGAGCGAACGGCAGGCACGGGCGGCGGTGCTCGCGCTGCCCGACGGGCGCTTTGGTGCGTCCGACTTCATCGACGGCGACGGCCGCAGCGACGACCTGATCCCGGTCAACCTCGTCGTGACCATAGCCGGCGACACGATGACCTTCGACTACACCGGCTCGGCGCTGGCTCGGGAAGCGCCGATCAACTGCTCCCGCGGCGCCCTGCATTCGGCGGTCAAGACGATCTTCAAGGCAATGGTGGCGCCGCAGGCGCCGTCGAACGACGGCTGGTTCCGCCCGGTCCGGGTGATCGTTCCGGACGGAACCGTGTTCAGCGCGGTGAAGCCCAGTCCCACGGGCTGGTACTACGAGGGCTCGGCGCAGGCATCCGAACTGGCATGGAAGGCCCTGGCGCCGATAGCGCCGGAACGCTTCTCCGCCGGCAGCTACACGAGCCTGTGCGCCACCTACTTCTGCGGCGAGTTGCCGGACGGGGGCGGGCAGTTCGTGCACATCGAACCGCAACATGGCGGTTGGGGCGCCACCGCTCATCGCGACGGTGCCAACGCGTTGATCGCAGTGACCGACGGCGATACCTTCAACTACCCGGCCGAACTGCTGGAGGCGAAGTTTCCGCTGCGCATCGTCCGCCATGCGCTCAACGTCGAAGACGGGGCCGGCGCGGGAAGGTGGCGCGGCGGTTTCGGGGTGGTGCGGGAGTACGAAGTTCTGGCGGAAGGATCGTATCTCTATGCGAGCTACGGGCGATCGAGAACGCGGCCGTGGGGTCTCGATGGCGGACGGGACGGATCCCTGAACTACATCGAGGTCATCCGGCCGGATGGCACCACGACCAGACTGGCGCGCACTGCCCACCACGCACTACATCCTGGTGATCGCGTGCGGCTCGTGACGGGCGGCGGCGGCGGTTGGGGATCTCCCGAACAACGTCCGCCGGCGCGGATACGCGAAGACATCGCCGACGGCTACATCGACGTTGCCGGTGCCGAGCGAGAGTACGGCCTGGCAGCGGCCACGCCGGGTCAGCCTGCGGGCGCCTGAATCCGATATGTGCCCGAATGAATCCGGGATCCCATGAGCTACCTCGCCACCGATGTCGGCGGCACATTCACCGACCTCGTCCACTACGACACCGAAAGCGGCAGGATCTCGGTCGCCAAGACACTGACGACACCCGACGATCCGTCGAGAGGTGTCCTGAACGCGATCACGATCGGGCAGGAACAGGGGGTCATCAGTCCGGATCGGATCGACCGCCTGGTTCACGGCGGCACCACCGTCATCAACGCCATCACCGAACGCAAGGGTGTGAAAACGGCGCTCGTGACCACCGCGGGATTCCGTGACGTCCTCGAGATCGGGCGCGGCAACCGTCCTGACCTCTACAACCTCCACGCGACCTCGCCGGCGCCGTTCGTGCCGCGCCGCCTGCGCCTGGAAGTGCGCGAGCGGATGGACACGCGGGGCAATGTCCTCGCGGCGCTCGAACTCTCCGATCTGGACGCCGTCGTCGCCGCTTGCCTGCGCGAGGGCGTCGCAGCAGTCGCCATCGCTTTTCTGAACAGCTATGCCAATCCGCTCCACGAAGAAGCGTGCGCGAACGCCTTGCGGACACGGCTCCCCGGTGTGGCCGTGACCGCGAGTCACGAGATCTCCCGCCAATGGCGCGAGTACGAGCGGACCAGCACGACGGTGTTGAATGCCTACGTGATGCCGGTGGTGGACCGATACTTCGATCGGCTCGAGACGGCCCTTGCCAGCCGCGGATTCCGGCGCCCGTTCTTTGCGATGCAGTCCAACGGCGGCATGGCCAGCTTCGAATCGGCACGGCTGCAGCCGCTCTCGCTGATCGAATCCGGGCCGGCAGGTGGCGTGAGCGGCGCGGCTGCTATCGGCGAGTGGCTCGACGAGCCCGACGTGCTCTACCTGGACATCGGCGGCACCACCGCCAAGTGCGGGGTCGTGCACGCAGGAATGCCCAGGCTCACCACCGAGTACCGCCTCGAGCGGACCCGGACGCGGCCAGGTTACCCCGTGCAGATGCCGGTGGTGGATATCGTGGAGATCGGTGCGGGCGGTGGATCCATCGCCTGGTTCGATGATGGCGGCGCGCTGCGCGTCGGGCCCGGCAGCGCTGGCGCTTCGCCTGGTCCCGCGTGCTACGGATTCGGTGGCGTCGAGCCGACGGTCACGGATGCGAAGCTCATCACCGGCGTGCTGGACGCCGCCACATTCGCAGACGGTTCTTTGCGACTGGATCAGAACGCCGCTGTCCGCGCGATGGAATCGATCGCGACCAGACTCGGCACCACGGTCGACGCAGCCGCCAACGCGGTCATTCGCATCGCCGAAGCGAACATGCTGAACGCGCTCAAGCTCGTCACCATCCAGCGGGGCCATGATCCGCGCGATCTCACGCTGGTTGCCAGCGGTGGCGGTGGCCCGATGCACGCGGCGCAGCTGGCGCGGGAACTGGGTGTGCGGCGCGTCGTGATCCCTCCCTATCCGGGCGTGTTTTCCGCCTGGGGGATGCTGGTCTCGGCGCCGCGGCGAGACCTGAAGCGAACCCGTCTGCAGGCGGCTGGCGCCGAGGCGATCACGATGGGTCGGGCAATGTTCGCGGACATGCGGCACGAGGCCGCCGGGTACTTCGGCGTCGGTCCCGAAGACCTGCGATACGTTCATGCGGTCGAGATGCGCTATCGGGGTCAGGAGCACACGGTATCCGTGACGTGTCACCCGGACGAATGGAACGAGCATGCGCTGCTCGCCGCATTTCATGAGGCGCACGAGCAGTCCTACACGTTTCGGCTCGAGAGTACCGCCGCCGAAGTGGTGAGCTTTCATCTGAGGGCGGAATTGATCACGCCTCGCCCGACGCTGGTCGCTCCCGACGCGGCACCAGAAGCACATGCCATATCGGAAAGGACACGATCCGTGGACTATGGTGCGGCCGGCCGGCAGGCGAGTTCGCTCTACCAGCGCAAGTCCCTCGCGCCAGGCTTCCGCGCGCTCGGACCGGCCCTGATCGAGGAGCCTTCCTCGACCACGGTGGTGCTGCCCGGGCAGTCCGTGACGATGGATTCCAGGGGCCTGCTCGTGATCGAAGAGCAGGAATGAATTCAGGTCGATGGTGGATGGGCGGCATGGTGACCGCTCCGGTCGCGGCGCCAGCGTATCCTCACCGTATCGCAATCACCACCGATAGCCCGGACGCGCGTTCGAGAGTCGATGCCACACCGGCGCGCCCGATCACAAACCGCCATTGACGGAGCCTGCCATGAATACAGCCGCGCCTACCATCCAAAGTCGGGACATCGCCAATGTCCTCCATCCCTATACGCACCTGCGCCGTCACGAGACCCACGGCCCGCTCGTCATCACGCGCGGCAAGGGTGTCCATGTCTACGACGACAACGGCAAGGAATACATCGAGGGCCTGGCAGGACTATGGTGCGTGTCGCTCGGCTTCAGCGAACAGCGGCTCGTGGATGCGGGCGCCCGCCAACTGGCGACCTTGCCCTACTATCATCAGTTCGCGAGCAAATCCCACGACGTCGGCATCGAGCTGGCCGAAAAACTGCTGGGCATGCTGCCGCTCGAGATGTCGAAAGTGTTCTTCAACAACTCGGGATCGGAAGCCAACGACACCGCGATAAAGATGGTGTGGTATTACCGCAACGCGCTGGGACAGCATCGCAAGAAGAAGATCATCTCCCGCATGCGCGGCTATCACGGTGTTACGGTCGCGACCGCGAGCCTGACCGGATTGCCCGACAATCACCGCGATTTCGATCTGCCCATCGCCAATATCCGGCATGCCGACTGCCCGCACCACTACCGTTACGGCAAGCCGGGTGAAACCGAAGAGCAGTTCGCGACCCGTCTCGCGGAAAGCCTCGAAGCGCAAATCCTGCGCGAAGATCCGGAAACCGTCGCCGCGTTCATAGCCGAACCGTTGCAGGGCGCCGGCGGCGTGATCATTCCGCCGCGCACCTACTTCGAGAAGATCCAGCTGGTCCTGAAAAAATACGATGTGTTGTTGATTGCCGACGAAGTCATCTGCGGCTTCGGCCGCACCGGTTGCATGTTCGGGAGCGAAACCTTCGGCCTGGAACCCGACATCATGACGATGGCGAAGGCGCTGTCGTCGGCCTATGTGCCGATCTCCGCCACCGTGATCAACGAGAAGCTGTATCAGGCTTTCCTGAACCAGAGCGACAAGATCGGCCAATTCGCTCACGGCTACACCTATTCGAACCACCCGGTGCCGTCCGCCGTCGCATTGGAAACGCTGAAGATCTACGAAGAGCGACGCATTGTCGAGCATGTTCGCGCGATCATGCCCGGCTTCCAGGCCGGACTGCGTCGCTTCGCGGATCATCCGTTTGTCGGTGAGGTCCGCGGTGTCGGCCTCATCGGCGCCATCGAGTTCGTGAGCGACAAGGCCACGCGCGTGCCGTTCGACCGAAAGCTCGGCATCGGGGCCATCATCGCGAAGGCTGCACAGGACCAGGGACTGATCATTCGCGCACTGGGCGATACCATCGGCTTCTGCCCGCCACTGATCATCGTCGAGGCGGAACTGCAGGAGATGTTCGCGCGATTCGCGCGGGCGCTGGACGTTGCGATGCCGGAGATCCAACGGATCGCGGCCTCGCCGAAATAGTCGCGAGACAACGTGGGGGCAGCGGCGCGCGGCTTCCCGCATCCACCGCTCACCAGCGGTCACATCGATGCGTCGCACCGAATGGCGGACCTGGGCGATCCCGTTCTCGAATCCGGTTCCGTCATCCACGACTTTCGTCAGTCATACGTGCTGCACGGGGCGCTCGATGCGCAGCGCACGAATGCGATCCTGGTTTGCGCGTCGCTCACCGGCAATCACCATCGACTCGATTTCCTGATCGGCCCGGCCCGTGCCCTGGATACGGAACGCTTCTGCATCATCGTGACCGACCCGATCGGCAACGGCCTTTCGACCTCGCCTTCGAACAGCGCCAGCCAATCGGGCATGGCGTTCCCGCGATTCACGATCCGCGACATGGTGCATGCGCAGCATCGATTGCGGACCGAGGAACTCGGTCTGTCGCGTCTGTGCGCGGTCGTCGGCGCATCGATGGGCGGCATGCAGGCGCTGCAATGGGCCGTCAGCCATCCCGCCTTTTCGGCAGCGTGTGTCGCCATGTTGGTTTTCTCGCTGTCGTCGCGTTCGGCATTGCCCAGTTCGTCGCTGGGTATGCTGGCCTCAAAAGTCCTGCGCACGAACGGTCGCCTTGCTGGAACCGCTTTTCGTAGCTACAATGAAATCATGCCGACCTGGGACGATTCGAAGCGAAGCGCGAACATTCGCAAGCACGGCTACGATTTCCGGGGTTGCGAGCGCATCTTCGACGGACCCGTCTGGGTCTACGAAGACAAGTGAGCACGGTCAGACAAGCGCCTCGCATACGGCGAGCTTCGTCTTTGCGCCGTTGGATGGCTCCATGGGCAAGTGATGCACATGACCTACACGGAGCGTGAAGACGGCTTCCACGTCATCAGCCTTCGAGAGGCGAAGAGATATGAAGTCAAGAGGTTCTTCGAAGAAGTTTCCCACCAGCCAAGCCGAAATTGAAGCGGTGATCGCGCACGCCCCAGGCAAGGACAGACCCCTGGCCGCGCGCGAGGCGGCAAAGTGGAGTACAGGGGTTCTGGTCAATGGCGGCGGGTGCGATGTAGTGCGAAAGGCCCTTGCAGCAAAGCGCAAGCCCGGTCAGCGTGGCCCGCAGGTCGCGCCGACGAAGCAGCTGGTCAGTGTGCGCTACAGCCCCGAAGTCCTGGCCTTCTTCAAGGCGGGTGGAACCGGCTGGCAGACCCGTATGGACGATGCCCTCAAACAATGGGTTTCTAGCCAAAGCAAGCCCAAGCGGCGGGTGGCGAGCGAGGCCTAACCTTCGGTCAAGCGGACCCGCAACGGCATGCCGTCTTTGGCCCTCATTTCATTCAGGGCTAAAGCCGTCCTGCCGCTGCAGGCCGGTCAGCTCAAACGTTAGGCGCGAGAGACATAGGGAGCTTGCTTGCCTACAGTTCTCAGGTCTGGCTCGTACCGATTCTTCTTCTACGCGGGTGACCGCGACGAACCACAGCACGTTCATGTGGAGCGAGACGACAGGATCTCGAAGTTCTGGCTTGATCCTATTCGGTTACAGAGCAGTGGCGGTTTTTCGCGCGTCGAGATTGCACGGATTGAAAAGCTGGTGAACACTCACCGAATCGGACTCGAGGAGGTCTGGAATGAGTATTTCGACCGTTGAGTTGGAGGTTCCATTTGCGGAAAACGTCACTGTGTCCGACGACACACTTTCCGTCGACTTGAGTGACGGGCGAACCATCTCCGTTCCACTCGCATGGTATCCGCGGTTGTCGCATGCGTCATCGGCTGAGCGAAAGCGCTGGCGTCTGATTGGCCGAGGCTTGGGCATCCACTGGAATGATCTCGACGAGGACATCAGCGTCGAGGGCTTGCTGGCAGG
>JANMWG010000101.1:0-29563 GCA_031393885.1 Betaproteobacteria bacterium
CGGGCCGGTGCCCGGACGGCCCTCGCCTTCACCAGATTCCCATGCTCAGGCTCACCCGGATTCTCGGTTCCAGCGTCGACGAGAAAGTCGCCGAACGCCTGCACACGCTGGCGCATGCCGGTGCCGTCGAGTACGTCACGCTGCGCAAGGAAGACACCGCGCGGCGGCGGCTGCATGTGTTCACCGATCGCGGCACCGAGGCCGGCATCATGCTCGACCGCAGCGAGCGGCTCGCCAATGGTGCGGTGCTGCTGCTCGACGACGATCGTGCCGTGGTGGTGCGGCTGGAAGAACCCCAATGGCTGGCGCTGGCGCCGCGCGACGCCGCATGCGCTCTCGAACTGGGCTACTTCTGCGGCAACATGCACTGGAAGGTGCGGTTCGCCGGCGAGTACCTGCACATCTCGCTGGAGGGGCCCGCCGATACCTACCTTGCACGCATCGCGCACCTGGTCGGCGGCGGCAAAGTGAAGGTGGTGGGCAATGAGTGACGTCGGCGCCACGCTCGCCCTGCTGCAGCTCGGCGACAGCTTCTTTCCGAGCGGCGCCGCGTCATTTTCGTGGGGCCTCGAGACGCTGCGGGCCGACGGTCTGCTGCGCGGCACGACCGATGTCGAGGCGTTCGTCAGTGGCCAGATCGCGCAACGCTGGGCGCAATTCGACCGGCCTGCGGTGCTGGCCGCGTTCCGCGCCCACGGTGATATCGAGCGGCTGTGCACGATCGATCGCGAGATCGATGCGGCCACCTGGTCGCGCGAGGCGCGTGAAGGCGCGCGCCGCATCGGCATCGCCTTGCTCAAGGTGCACGACGGTCTGGGTACCGTGGGGGCCGCGGCCTACCGCGACCGGATCGCGGCCGGCGAGGCCTTCGGGCAGATGGCGGCGGTGCACGGGTTCGTCGGCCACGCCACCGGCCTGGACGCAGCGTCCACCTGCGCCATGTCGGCTTATCAGTTCGGCTTCAGCATCGTCAGCGCCGGCCTGCGCATCGGGCTGCTCGGCCATGTGGATGCCCAGCGGATCCTGCAGTCGCAGCGCGAGTGCATCGCGGCCATCATGACCACCGATGCCGTCGCCGCCGACGAGCTGCGCGCCTACGCACCGGCCGCCGAGATCGCGATGATGCGTCACGAAACCGGCGACGGCCGGATGTTCGCAAACTAATCCAGTAGGCTCAATCCGCGGAGGTTAACGTGCTGCTGACACCGACCGAACTCGAACGCCTCACCATCTACACAGCCGCCGAGCTGGCGCGCAAGCGCCGGGGCCGTGGCCTCAAGCTCAACCATCCCGAGGCCACGGCGATCATCGCCGACGAGATTCTCGAAGGCGCGCGCGAAGGCCGCTCGGTGGCGGAGCTGATCGCCTTCGGGTCTACCGTGCTCACCACCGATGACGTCATGCCCGGCGTCGCGACGATGATGCCGATGCTGCAGGTCGAAGGCACCTTTCCTGATGGCACCAAGCTCGTGACGGTTCATGAGCCGATCCGCCCAGGCGTTGCCGTGCAGGCGGCGGGCGTCGTTCCCGGCGAGATCCTGCCGGCGGAAGGCGATATCGAACTCAACGCGGGTCGTGCCAAGGTCAGCCTGCGTGCGGTCAACACCGGCGACCGACCGATCCAGATCGGCAGCCACTATCACTTCTTCGAAGCCAACCGCGCCCTCGACTTCGAGCGCGCCAAGGCATTCGGCATGCACCTCGACATCCCCGCGGGCACCGCTGTGCGCTTCGAACCAGGCGAAGCCAGGATCGTCGCCCTGACCCGCTTCGGCGGCAGCGGCGAGGTGTTCGGTCTCAACGCGCTGACCAACGGCGAGACTAGCAGCGATGGCGCTCGCGCAGCGGCACTGAAACGCGCGCGCGAGCGCGGCTTCAAGGGAGCTTGAGACGATGGCAACCATCTCGCGGCGCGAATATGCCCAGCTCTACGGCCCGACCACCGGCGACGGCGTCAGGCTCGGCGACACCTCGCTCATCGCCGTGATCGAGCACGATCACGCGGTGCCCGGCGACGAATGCCTGCATGGCGGCGGCAAGACCCTGCGCGATGGCATGGGGCTCAAGGCCGGCTACGACAGCGCCGATGGTGCGCTCGACATGCTCATCTCCAACGTCGTCATCATCGATCCGGTGCTCGGCGTGGTGAAGGGCGATATCGGCATCAAGGCCGGCCGCATCGTCGGCGTCGGCAAGGCCGGCAACCCGGAGATCATGGACGGCGTGCATCCGAATCTGATCTGCGGTATTGCCACCACCGTGCGCGATGGCGAGGGGCTGATCGCGACCGCGGGCGGCATCGACGTGCATGTGCATTTCGATTCGGCACAACTGGTGGAGCACGCGATCGCGTCCGGCCTCACCACCATGATCGGCGGTTCGCTCGGCCCCATCACCGTGGGCATCGACTGTGGCGGCGAATGGAACGTCGGCAAGATGCTGCAGGCGGCCGAACACTGGCCGATGAACTTCGGCTTTCTCGGACGCGGCAATTCGTCGAAGCCGCGATCGCTTTACGGCCAGATGGCGGGCGGCTGCCTCGGTCTCAAGATTCACGAGGACTGGGGCGCGATGCCGGCGGTGATCGACACCTGCCTGGACGTGGCCGACGAGCTCGACTTCCAGGTGCAGTTGCATACCGACACGCTGAACGAGTCCGGCTTTCTCGAAGACACGCTCGCGGCCATCCGCGACCGCACCATCCACATGTATCACACCGAAGGCGCCGGTGGCGGCCACGCGCCCGACATCATCAGTGTGGCCGGCAAGGCCAACTGCCTGCCGTCGTCGACCAACCCCACCAACCCCTACACGGTGAACACGTTCGACGAGCACCTCGACATGATCATGGTGTGCCACCACCTCAACCCGGCGGTGCCCGAAGACGTGGCCTTCGCCGAGAGCCGCATCCGCGCCCAGACCATCGCCGCCGAAGACGTGCTGCACGACCTGGGTGCCATCTCGATGCTCGGCTCCGACAGCCAGGGCATGGGGCGCATCAACGAGGTGATCGCCCGTACCTGGCAACTGGCGTCGAAGATGAAAGACCAGTTCGGCCGGTTGGCGTCGGAGGCCACGCGCAACGGCGACAACGAGCGCATCAAACGCTATATCGCGAAGTACACGATCAACGCCGCCCGCACCTTCGGCATCGCCGATCACATCGGCTCGCTCGAACCCGGCAAGCTCGCCGACATCGTGTTGTGGCGGCCGGCATTCTTCGGCATCAAACCCGAAGTGGTGGTCAAGGGCGGCTTCATCGCCTGGGGCGCGATGGGCGATTCGGCGGCGTCGCTGATGACCTGCGAGCCGTTGATCATGCGACCCCAGTGGGGCGCCTTCGGGGTTGCCAAGCAGGAGCTGTCCGCGTGCTTCGTCAATCAGGCCGCGCTCGACGCCGACATCGCCGGCCGGCTCGGCCTGCGCAAGATGATGCTGGGCGCGCACGGTACCCGCAAGCTGCGCAAGCACGACATGCTGCACAACGACGCCTGCCCGAACATCACGGTCAATCCCCACACCTTCGACGTGATGATCGACGGCAACATCATCACCTGCGAACCGGCCAAGGTGGTGCCGCTCGCGCAGCGCTACATGCTCCGGTAGCACTTCGCCACCAACCCACGTCACCGAGACTCGTCACATGAACTCCGTCGCCCCCGGAATCCTCAGCCCGCAGATCGCCGCCAGGCCCGCCGGCGCCGCCCGAGTGGGCGTGGGTGGTCCGGTCGGCAGCGGCAAAACCGCGCTGCTCGAAAATCTCATTCCGCGCTTTTTGCGGCGGGGCACCGATCTGGCGATCATCACCAACGATATCGCCACGCGAGAAGACGCCGAAAGAGTCCGCCGCAGCGGCCTGATCGCGCCCGACCGGGTGCTCGCCGTGGAGACCGGTGCGTGTCCGCATTCAGCCATCCGCGAAGATCCGACGCTGAACATCCAGGCCGCCGACGAGCTCGATGCGAAGTTCCCCGGACTGGAACTGATCCTGATCGAGTCCGGTGGCGACAACCTCGCCTCGTCGTTTTCGCTCGATCTGGTCGACTACTGGATGTTCGTGATCGACGTGGCCGGTGGCGACGACATCCCGCGCAAGCGCGGCCTGGGCGTGCTCAGTTGCGACCTGCTCGTCATCAACAAGATCGACCTCGCGCCGTATGTCCGGGTCGATCTGCAACGGATGATTCGCGAGGCCAACGACGTGCGTGACGGCCGGCCGGTGCTGCTCACCAACTGCGCCACCGGCGTGGGTGTGGATGCGGTGGTCGAGCACCTTGCGCGCGAGGTGCTCTTCGACACCGCATCGCCCGGCATGGGCGCACCGGGTCGCCGGTGAAAGCGGTCGACCTGCCGGACGTGGTTGCGTCGCCTGCGCCGCAGCTTGCGCTCGGCTTTGCGCGCCGCCATGGCGGCCCCACCTTTCTGCAACGCCAGCGCGTGGCCTATCCGTTTCATGTCGGGCGCACCCTGCAGATGCCCGGTGATCCAGCCGGGTTCTGCACGGTCTACCTCCAGTCGTGCGCGGGCGGCATCTTCCAGCACGACCGCCTGCTGCAATCGATGCAACTGGCCGACGACGCGCAGGCGCACATCACCACCGGCGCTTCGACCATCGTCCACAGCATGGACAGCGGCCATGCCGAGCAGCACCTGCTGCTCGAGGCCGGCGAAAACGCGTTCGCCGAATACCTGCCCGATCCGCTGATCCTGTTTCCCCGCAGTCGTCTCGATACCCGGCTGCGCATCCGGGCGCACCCCGGCGCCACCGTGATCGCGTGCGAGTCGTTCCTGCTGCACGACCCGGCGGCACGCAACGAGCCGTTCGACTGGCTGCGCGCCGAAACGCGGATCGAAGACGAAGCGGGCCGGCTGCTCGCCGCCGACAGGTTCCGGGTCGAAGGTGCAACCATCGCGGCGCGCATCCCCGGCATAACCGGGCTGCATTCGGCGCAGGCCACCCTGATGGTGGTGCACCGCGCGGACCCCGCGCTCGTGCTCGCATCGCTGCGCGCATCGCTGCGCGCCGACAGCCCGGGCTATGCCGGTGCTTCGCTGCTGCCGAACGGCGCCGGGGCATGGCTGCGGGTTCTGGCTGGCGACGCCATTGGCTTGCGCGCGGTGCTCCATGATGCATGGGTTGCCGCGCGCACCGCGCTGACCGGTGCGCCGCCCGGCGTGCGCCGCAAGTGATCGAACCAAGCCACGTGCAACAGGACGAACGACAATACGAACAACAGAAATTTCCGGAGTCATCCATGAACCAACTCGACGTGCCGCTCGCCGCACCCGGCGTCATCGACCAGTACCGCATCACCGCCGAGCCCTACTACCGTGCGATCGGCGACGAGATCGGGTTGTACGAAGCGGCCTACGCCGCGCGCATGCCGATGATGCTGAAGGGGCCCACCGGCTGCGGCAAGACCCGCTTCGTCGAATACATGGCGTGGCGGCTGGGTCGGCCGCTGATCACGCTCGCCTGCAACGAAGACATGACCGCGTCCGATCTGGTCGGCCGTTTCCTGCTCGATGCCGACGGCACCCGCTGGCAGGACGGCCCGCTGACCCTGGCCGCGCGCCATGGCGCCATCTGCTATCTCGACGAAGTGGTCGAGGCCCGGCAGGACACCGCGGTGGTGATCCATCCGCTCACCGATGCGCGCCGCTCGCTGCCGCTCGAGAAGAAGAACGAGCTGGTGCAGGCGCACCCCGATTTCCAGCTGGTGATCTCCTATAACCCTGGCTACCAGAGCATCCTCAAGGACCTGAAGCAGTCCACCAAGCAGCGCTTCGGCGCGCTCGACTTTCATTATCCGGCGCGCGAGATCGAGATCGAGATCGTGGCGCACGAGGCGAAGGTGTCGGGCGAGATCGCCGGCCGCCTGGTGTCGGTGGGCGAAAAGACCCGCAACCTGAAGGGGCACGGCCTCGACGAAGGCGTGTCGACGCGCATGCTGATCCACGCTGGCTGGCTCATTGCACGCGGCATCGATCCGGTCGCCGCGTGCCGGGTGACGCTGGTGCGCCCGATCACGGACGATCCCGACATGCGCGACGCCCTCGATGCCGCGGTAACCACGTTTTTCTGAAGTGACGCCCCCCCAGGCTCCGCTGCGCTTCGCCTTCCCCCCCGAGGGGGCGCAGTTCGCTTGGGGGAGGTCCGGCGCGAACTGCCCCTCCGTTTCGAAGCCTTCCCCTCTCCGGTCGACACTGCCCGGTAAGGGATCCGGTCGCCGACGGCACGGCGCTCACTGAGGATGGCCGGCAATATGGCGCGCACGGACCTCGAGCATTTCCAGTCGCAGCTCGCCGATATGAGCCGCGATCACCTCGAACTGGTGCGTGCAGCGTGGCCGGATGCGCAGCGGGCATTCTCGGCCGACGGCCTCGGTGTGTATCTTCATGCCGTTCGCCAGCTCGACGCCATCGGCGTGACCTGGGCCGCGATCGTGACCTGGTTGCGGCAGGCGCCGCGTCTCGCGAGCCAGGTGGGCGAGGCGATGGTGCCGCCACTGCTCGAGACCGCACTCACCGTGTACGGTTACACCAGCCAGCCGGTGATGGAGTCGCTGTTCGAGGTGGCGGCGCTGGCGGCGCGGCGCCTGCGTGAGCCTCGGCAATTCGCGGCATTCCTGCGGCTGGTGGCGGATATCGCCGAGCGTGCGCCCGGTGGCATCGGTCCGATGCTCAGGCATACCGACGAACTGCTCGCGCACCTGTCGGTCGGCGACTTGCGCACCTGGGCACTGCTGGGCATCCAGGCGCACGCGCGCGATCGCCACGCCCAGGAAAGCTATTTCGACCTCGCGACCCCGGAGGCGCGCGGCTTCCTGCGCGCGGACAGCGGCGGCGTGGCGTTTGCCGATGTTCGCAGGCGGCTGGTGCTGTATCTGCGCGTGCTGTGGAACAGCGGCAGCGAACTGCGAGCGTTTCCGGCGTCGCTACAGGCGACCAGGCCGTATCTCACCGAGTTCGGCATCCACCTGCCGGCTGCGTATCGCGCAGTGCAGGGCGAGGCCGCCGGCGATCTGTATCGGGCGGCGACGGCGCACGCGGCTGCGCACCTCGCTTTTTCGCCGCGCGCCCCGATGTCGCGTGGCGGCCTGCGGCCGATCCAGCTGGTGCTGGTCGGGCTGCTGGAAGATGCCCGCGTGGAGTTGCTCACGTGTCGCGAACTGCCCGGCCTGCGTCGCCTGTGGTTGAAGTTTCACGTGGCGCGCGCCGACGGCGCCGCTACCTTTGCCGGTCTCGCGGTGCGCCTGTCGCGGGCGCTGCTCGATCCCGGCTACGAAGACGACAGCCCGTGGGTGCAGAAGGCGCGGCGACTGTTTCTCGATCCGGCCAACGATCTCACCGATGCGTCGCTGTGTCGCCGACTCGGTTCGCTGCTCGGCAACGACATCGGCCAGATGCGTCTGCAGTTCAACGCCAAGACCTATGTGATCGAACCGCTTTATCGCGACGACAACAGCTTTCTCTGGCAACCCGAGGCCGACAACGACGGCATGCCGCTGGCAGCGGAAGTGATGCTGGCGCAGCCCAACGTGGTCGAGAACGACAACGGCGATGTGATCGATGATCCGGCAGACGGCGAATCGGATCAGGGCGTGAAGCCGGTCGGCGCCGGTGACCCCGAAGATCTCGCGGAAACGGCTGCCGGCGAAGTCCTGCGCACGGTGAAGTACCCCGAGTGGGACTATGTCATCGGCCTGGCGCGGCCGGCCTGGGCAACGGTGCGGGAGCAACGCCCCGAGCCCGGCGATCCGGCATTGGTCGACGCCATCATCGAACGCAACGAAGACCTGCTGCGGCGGCTCGACCGCCTGATTCGCGGCAGCGAACTGCGCAAGCAGGTGCGCCTGCGCAAGCAGATGGAGGGCGACCGCTTCGATCTCGATGCCGTGGTGAACGCGATGATCGATGTGCGCTCGCGGCGCTCGCCCGATCCGCGCATCCATACGCGCATTGACCGGCACGAGCGCGATCTATCGGTGCTGGTGCTGCTCGACCTGTCGGAGTCCACCAACGATCTGGTCAAGGCCAGCAACACCAGCGTGCTCCAGCTCGCGCGCGAGGCCACCGTGCTGCTCGGCACCGCCATGGACCAGATCGGCGACCAGTTCGCGATCCACGGTTTCAGCTCCAACGGCCGCGAGGAGGTGAACTACCTGCGCTTCAAGGATTTCGGATGGCCGTTCGACGATCATGTGAAGGCACGGCTGGCCGGCATGCGCGGCCAGTTGTCCACGCGCATGGGCGCAGCGCTGCGCCATGCCACGAGCTGGTTGCGCTACCGCAGTTGCGACAAGAAACTGATCCTGCTCATCACCGACGGCGAGCCGCACGACATCGATGTGCACGATCCGAAGTACCTGCAGTTCGACGCGAAGAAGGCGGTGGAGGAGGCGAGCCGGCTCGGCATCCTCACCTATTGCATGAGCGTCGATCCCAGGGCCGACGAGTATGTGAGCCGGATCTTCGGCGCCCGCAACAGCACGGTGGTGGACCACATCGCCCGTCTGCCGGAAAAGCTGCCGGCGTTGTACCTGCGCCTGACCAGATAGCCGCGCGGTTGCGGGCGCGTGCGAACATGGCGGCCTTCGTGGACGGCAGGCCGTCCTTCCGGCCCTGCCTTCCAACTCCTCCCGTCCCGCCAATGGCACTCAAGGCAACGATCTTCAAGGCGGAACTCGACGTCTCCGACATCGACCGCGGCTACTACCAGACCCACACCCTGACCATCGCACGACATCCGTCCGAGACCGATGAACGCATGATGGTCAGGGTGCTCGCTTTCGCGCTGCATGCGCACGAGCAGCTCGACTTCGGCAGGGGCCTGAGCACCGACGACGAACCGGATCTCTGGCAGCGTGATCTCACCGGCGCGATCCGGCTCTGGATCGACGTGGGCCTGCCCGACGAACGCCGGCTGCGCAAGGCCAGCGGTCGCAGCGGCGCGGTGGTCGTGTATGCGTATGGCGGCCGCGGCACCGGCATCTGGTGGCGTCAGACCGAGCCGGACGTGGCGCGCCTCAGAAATCTGACGGTGAAGACGCTCGCGCCGGCGGCGAGCCAGGCGTTGGCGAAGCTCGCCGAACGCAACATGCGCCTGCAATGCACCGTGCAGGAGGGGCAGGTATGGCTGGGCAACGCGGCGGGCGGCGTGACGCTCGAGCCCGAGGTGTTGCAGCAGGAGGCATGAAAGCAGGTGGCGTATCTCTGATATACTCGTAAAAGCTGTAATATAAACTATATTAATAAATATATGCTTTAATAGACGAATATAGAGACTTTGTGTAAATTCTATGTGATCGTATAATCATTTTTCTTAAAACCATTCAAGAAGAATTCCCATTTTATGGATGTATTTACATCTACGAAAACGGAAAACTACGACACGATCGATGAACTGGAAGCCCGGCTGGGCGCGTCTTTCCGCGAACTCCGTATCCGTGATCAGCTCGACCAGCGTGCCCTCGCGGCCAAGGCAAACGTGGGTCTCAGCGCGCTGAAGAATCTCGAGGCGGGCAAGGGCACCACTCTCAAGACCCTGCTGAAAGTGCTCAAGGCGCTCGACCGGGTCGACTGGCTCGACGCTCTGGCCCCGACTGTTTCGGTCAGCCCGCTGCGGATGCTCCGTGCCACCCATCCTCGGCAGCGTGTCTACGCCCCCCGCAGGAAGCGCGATGGCGCAGCCGGTTAATGCGATCGAGGTGCGCATCTGGGGCATGCGGGTCGGCGCCGTAGCGCTCGATCCACCGCTCGGCCACTACGCATTCGAGTACGAACCGGCGTTCGCCGCCAGAGGTATCGAGCTGGCGCCGCTGATGATGCCGACAACCCGTGGCCGCGCCCCGTTCATCTTTCCGGCGCTGCCCGTAACTACTTACCGGCGGCTGCCGCCGATGCTCGCGGACGCGCTGCCCGACCGCTTCGGCAACGCACTGGTGGACGCCTACCTCCAGAGCGAAGGGATGCGTACCGTCGATATCACTGCTCTGGATCGGCTGGCCTATATGGGGCAGCGCGGCTTCGGCGCGCTCGAGTTCCGCCCGCTGCGCGGCCCGCGGGCGCGCAAGTCGGTCGCGCTCGACATGAACGAACTGGTGACCAGCGCCCGACTGGCTGTGCACGGATCACTCGACGGCGACGCGCACGCGAAGGCGGCGCTGGCCAACATCATCCAGGTCGGCACGTCGGCGGGCGGCGCACGCGCCAAGGCGGCGATCGCCTGGAATCCCGCGAGTGGAGAAGTGTGCACCGGCCAGTTCGACGTCGAGCCCGGCTTCGAACACTGGCTGCTCAAGTTCGACGGTGTCGGCAACGACAGCGAGCTCGGCGACTCGCAACACTACGGTCGAACCGAGTATGCCTACCACCGCATGGCGGTTGCGGCCGGGATCGGGATGTCCGAGTGCCGGCTGCTGGAAGAGAACGGGCGCGCTCACTTCATGACGCGACGCTTCGATCGCACCGGCAATGTCGGGCATCATCTGCAAAGTCTGTGTGCCATCGCGCATCTTGACTTCAATCAGCGCGGCACCCACGACTACAGCCAGTATCTGATGACCATCGACGCGCTGCGTCTCGGCGATGTGGCGCGGCAGGAAGCGTTCCGGCGCGTCGCCTTCAACGTGATGGCGGCCAATTGCGACGATCACACCAAGAATCACGCGTTCATGCTCGAGCAGGGCAAGCCCTGGGCGCTGGCGCCCGCCTACGACGTGACCCATGCGTACAACCCGCGTGGTCAGTGGACCTATCAGCACCTCATGAGCGTGGAAGGAAAATTCATCGGCATCACCCGCGCCGATCTGCTGCGAGTGGCCGACCGCTTTCGCGTGCCGAGTGCGAAAGCGAGCCTCGATGCGGTGCGTGAAGCGGTTCGCGACTGGCCTCGATTCGGCAGGGAGGCTGGCCTGCCCGCCGACGAAATCCGCCGTGTCGGAGAGGACCTCAACCCGTTGTAGCGCATCCGGAACCGCCGCCCGCGCCGTTCGCGAGCACCTGAATGGCGGAAGGCGTTGGCGATGCCGGGATGGGTGACCGGGGAAAGGTGCTCGGGAATCCGGTCGATGCCCGTGAAAGCATCGGGGCGCGGGCGCGAGGATTACGGCATCCGCCCGTTCTCATCCGGAGACCGAGACCCCTGCCAGTCGCGATATGTCGTCGTGGGTGAGCCCCAGCGCAACAGCCGCCGCCACGATCTCGCTCCAGGTGGTGGGGTCCAATGGAATGCCATCGGCGCCGCGCAGCGCCCGCATCTCGCGCTCTGGTTCGCCCGGAATGCGGACCCGGTCGAAGCCCTCGGCAGCGGGCGTTGAAGACACCCATTCGATCAGCCGTTCGGTCTCCGCCGCGTAGCTGTCGGCGCCGCCCAGCCGGGCCGGATCGATGACGATGCTCAGCATGTTGTTGTCGATCACGCCCCAGTCCATGCGTCCGGGAATGGTGCCCGCGCCGCTTAAGCCCCCGGCCAGCAGTTCGCACATGAAGCCCAGCCCGAACCCCTTGTGTTCGCCGAAGGGCAGCAGCGCGGCGAGCGGTTCCACCCACATGACGGACGGGTCGTTGGTGGGTTTGCCATCGCGATCGAGCAGGTTGCCGTCGGCCACCGGCACGCCACGCTTCCAGGCGACACGGGTCTTGCCGTGGGCGATGCGCGAGGTGGCGAAGTCGAGCACCACCGGATCGGTGCCGGTACGCGGAAAGGCCACACAGATCGGGTTGGTCGAGAACCGCGCCTTGCTCCCGCCCCAAGGCGCCACCAGGGCCGGCCGGCCGATCACGTTCACATAGCTGATCGAGACCAGCCCGGCGGCCGCAACCTGCTCGCCCCAATGGCCGATGCGGCCGAGGTGATGGGTGTTGCGCAGGCTCAGCACGCACGCGCCGTGGACCCGGGCTCGTTCGATCGCGAGATTCATGGCGTCGAAACCCACTACCTGCCCCAGCCCCATGCCGCCGTCGAGCGTCAGCAGGGCGCCCGCGTCCACCACGGTCGTGATGGTCGCGCCCTTCTTCAGCAGACCCTTCCCGGCGGCGAGCATGTAACGCGGCACCATGCCGACGCCGTGCGAGTCGTGTCCGCTCAGGTTGGCGAGAACCAGATGGTCGGCGGCCAGCGCGGCGTCGCGGTCATTCCAGCCGGCGCGCTCGAAGATGGCACGGACGAGCGCCTTCAGGTTCGGCGCGAACACAGGGATATCGTTGGATGGCGAAGCGGGCATGGTCGAGGGGTGGCCTGTTTGGACAGGCGCGATTATCGAGCAAGGTCGGTGGCAGGGCAGGATATTGCCGGCCCCCCAAGCAGTCCCTGGTGTCGTCCGATCGCCATGAACACCCGCAGCGATCGCTCGACCACCTCCGGTTCGAGACCCTGCACGATGAACACGATCTTCGAGCGACGGTCGGCATCGGGCCAGGCGCGCAGGTGCACCGGTGCGTGAACCAGTTGCTGCACGCCGTGCACCGCCACCGGTGCCGCTTCGCCGATCAGGTTAAGCAACCCCTTCACCCGCAGCACGCGGGCACCGTGGCGATGCAGCAGCATCGACAGCCAGATGCCGAAGCCGGTCCAGTCGAGCGGCTGCTCGAACACGAGACAGAACGAGGTGATGCCGTGACCGTGACGATGCCCGGTGCGCTGCTCGATAGCGCCTGCATCGGCATCGTCCGCCCGTGGCACGAACCACCGCCGCGTTTCGTCCGCGCTGCTGGCGCCATCCGCGAGATCCTGCGATAGCAGATGCTCGGCATCGAGCGATTCGTGATTGACGTCGATGAGACTCGCCGATGGATTGAGCGCGTGCAGGCGGGCGACGAGATCGCTGGTGAGCGCCGGCGACGCCAGGTCGGCCTTGGCCAGTACCAGACGGTCGGCAACCGCCGCCTGCCTGGCCGATTCCGGTTGGCGATCGAGTTGATCGGCGCCGTTGACGGCGTCGATCACCGTGATGACGTTACCCAGCCGGTAGTGATGCCGCAGCACCGGGTCGGCGGTGATGGTGGTGAGAATCGGCAGCGGGTCGGCCAGCCCGGTGGTTTCGATCACCACGCGCCGGAAGTTCGGAATCTCGCCCCGGTCGCGGCGCGTATGCAGGTCGCGCAATGCCGCCGACAGTTCGCCGCGGATGGTGCAGCACACGCAGCCCGATTGGAGCAGGACGGTGGTGTCGTCGATGCGTTCGAGCAGGTGATGGTCGAGCCCGATCTCGCCGAACTCGTTGATCAGCACGGCCGTATCGGCCAGCGCCGGCGAGCGCAGCAGGCGTTGCAGCAACGTGGTCTTGCCGGCACCCAGGAAACCGGTCAGCAGGTTGACCGGCGTGAATGCGGGTACGGTCGGCGGGAGTGTCACCTCGGCGCCGGCCCGGCCGCCAGCTCCCCCATGGAGGGTAGCGACCGAAGGCAGCTTGGGGGGGTTGTCATCTCGATTCGAGGCGCGCCAGCACTTCCGGTGCGAGCGGGTCGCAGGGTCGGCCGGCAAGCTGTTCAGCCATCGGCCAGAGGTGCGCGAGGCTATCGATCACTTCGCTCCTGCCGGTGGCGGTGCGCAGGATGTAGCAGGTGCCCTGCCAGTCTTCGAGCGTCAGGCGCCACACGGCCAGCACCACGTTGGCGGTGCGTACCCGGTTGGCGCGTTCGCGACGGCGTTCGGCCGGTCCGACATTGCGGGTGAACACCCCCTCGCGCGGTACCGCGTCGGTCCAGTGGTCGTTGCCGCCGAGGATGCCGCAGAGACTGCACACGTTTCGGATTCCTTTCCGGTGGGCGCGGACCGGGTGCGCCTTGCGGCGATCCCCGGCCGCGCCGGGCCGCCGCGTTACTTCTTGCGCGGCGACCGCCGCGCGAAGTCGTCTGCCATCTGATCCATCGTCACCCATTTCACGCCGGGATGGCGGCTGATGTGGTTGAACAATCGCTCGAGCATCAGCAGCACCTGCGGCCGGCCGGCCACGTCGGGATGGATGGTGATCGGAAACACCGCGTAGTCGTGCTCGCGATAGACCCAGTCGAACTGGTCGCGCCACATCTCTTCGAGGTGCCGCGGATTGACGAAGCCGTGGCTGTTGGGCGCCTTCTTGATGAACATCATCGGCGGCAGGTCGTCGAGATACCAACTGGCGGGAATCTCGATCAGGTCGGTCTCGGCACCGCGCTTCAGCGGCACCATCCACTCGTCCGGGCGCTTCGAGTAGTCGATCTTGGTCCAGCTGTCGCCCACCCGCACGTAGTACGGGTGGAAGTCGTTGTGCATGAGCGAATGGTCGTACTTGATGCCGCGCTCCAGCAGCAGCTCGTTGGTCACGGTGCTGAACTCCCACCACGGCGCGACATAGCCGGTGGGTCGCTTGCCGGCGAGCTTCTGCACCAGGCCGATGCACTTGTCGAGCACCGCGGTCTCCTGCTCGCGGGTCATCGCGATCGGGTTCTCGTGCGAGTAGCCGTGGATGCCGATCTCGTGGCCGGCATCGGCCACCGCCTGCATCTGCGCCGGAAAGGTCTCGATCGAGTGCCCGGGGATGAACCAGGTGGTCTTGATGCCGAGCCGGCCGAACAGGTTGAGCAGCCGCGGCGCACCGACCTCGCCGGCGAACAGACCGCGCGAGATGTCGTCGGGCGAGTCTTCGCCGCCATACGAGCCGAGCCAGCCCGCCACCGCGTCCACGTCGATGCCGAAGCCGCACAGAATCTCTTTTGCCATCGCTGCTCTCTCCTGTCTGGTTGAGCATGGCCTCGGGGCCATGCCTGGTTGCTGCGAACGTCTGGTAGCAAGTGGTTCGTGTCAGGGAGCGCCCTGCAAGATTGTCGAACGCAACGACGCTTGCGAGCGAAGGGGCAACATCCGCAGGGTTCCCCAAGGAATGTTGCGCCCCCTCGAGGGGGAAGGCGAAGCGAAGCGCAGCCTTGGGGGTGGGCACTGTCGGCTACCCCGGCCGCCATCAGCCACCCGCCAGCATGCGATGGCGGATCTGGTCCGACACGACGGCCACGATCAGCAGGGCGCCCAGCACCACCATCTGCAGATACGACCCGACGCCCGCCACATTCATGCCGTTCTGCACCAGCACGATGAAGATCGCGCCGAGCACCACGTTCTCGACCCGGCCGATGCCGCCGCGCAGGCTCACGCCGGCGATGACCGACGCGGCGATCGATTCGAGCGCCACGGTGCCGCCGATGTTGGATTCACCGCTTTCCAGCCGGGCGCTGAGCAACACGCCGCTCACGGCGGTGACCAGTGCACACAGCAGGTAGGCCCACAGGAGCGTGCGCCGCACGTTCACCCCGGACAGTGCCGCGGCCTTCGGGTTGCCGCCCACGGCCAGGAAGTAGTTGCCCATCGCGGTGCGGTTCATCAACACATAGAACAAGGCGACGCACACGATCACGGCCAGCACCGGCGTCGGCACCCCGAGGATGTTGCCGAAGCCAAGCACTTCACCGAATTCCGACGGCAGTCCGGAGACCGGCACGCCGCCGGTGAGATAGAGCGCGAGGCCGAAACCGACCGACTGCACGCCGAGCGTCATGATGAACGGTGACACGCCGACGAAGGCGATGCCGATGCCGTTGATCAGGCCGACGGCGGTGCCGGCCAGCAGTCCGCACAGCGAGCCGACGATGACGGCGGTCCAGGCGGCGTCCGGGTTCGACGCATACAGGTTGCTCATCACGGTGGCGCTGACCACCGACGTGATCGCGAGGATGGTGCCGACCGACAGGTCGAGTCCGCCGGTCACCAGCGCCAGCATCTGCCCGAGCGACACCAGGATCAGGTAGACCGACTGGCGCAGCATGTTGATCAGGTTCTGCGCGGTCAGGAACTGCTCGGCGGTAAGCGCGAAGATGATGATCGCGAGCACCAGCAGCACCGGCAGCACGCCGGCCCGCAGGAACAGGGTCTTGAAGAAGTGCGCGCCGTGCGCCGTGGGTTCTGCCATTTTGGTGGTCCGGGTCAGGCGGCCTCGGTGCCGCGGTCGAAGAACAGGCCCAGCACGCGCGACTCCTCGATGTGGTCGCCGTGCAACTCGCCGGCAACCTCGCCGCGCCGCATCACATACAGGCGGTGCGCGAGGTGCAGGACTTCCGGCAGGTCCGAGGAAATGATGATCACCCCGGCGCCCGACTCGCACAAACGTTTCACCAGCGCATACAGCGAGCTGCGGGTGCCGACGTCGACACCCACGGTGGGCTCGTCGAGCACGTAGAGGTCGACATCGAGCGCGAGGCCCTTGGCGAACAGGACCTTCTGCTGGTTGCCGCCGGAGAGGAGCGCCACGGTGCGGCCGACATTACGCGCCGCCAGCTCCACCGCCTGCGCCGCGCGTTCGACCAGGCGGTCGCGGGCGCGGTAGGAAAGCAGGCCGAAGGCACCTTTCAGGCTCTTGCCAAGCGCCGGTAGCGCAATGTTGTCGCGGCAGGAAAACGGTAGCACCAGCCCCTCGGCCTTGCGATCCGGCGGCAGGTAGAACAACCCGGCGGCAAGCAACTGGTCGGGGCGTTGATGCGTGATGTCGCGGCCCTTGAACGTCACCCGGCCCGCCGTGATGCGGTCCACGCCGAACACCGCGCGCAGCAGCTCGGATTTGCCGGACCCGACCAGGCCTGCCATGCCGACCACCTCGCCGCGGCGCACCGTGAGCGAGGCGCCGCGCACGCCGGACGCGGTGGACAGGTTGTCGACCTGCAACAGCACTTCGCCCGGCTGGTGGGCGATGTCGGGATAGATCTCCGAGATGCTGCGGCCGGTCATCATCTCGATGAGTTGCTCGTCGGACGTCACCTTCGCGCCGACGGTGCCGATCTTCCTGCCGTCGCGCAGCACGGTGACGCGGTCGGCGATGCGGCGGATCTCCTGCATCCGGTGGGTGATGTAGATCACGCCCGCGCCGTTGGCGCGGATGCGCGCCACCAGCGTGAACAGCCGGTCGGTCTCGCGGTCGGTGAGCGATGCGGTGGGCTCGTCGAGGATGAGCACCCTGAGCTTGCCGCGAAAGCCCTTGGCGATCTCGACCATCTGCTGTTCGGCGCGTGCCAGCAGGGCCACCGGCCGATCGGGGTCGAGATCGAACTCGAGATCGCGCAGCAGGGTCACGGCGCGCGCCCGGATCTCGCGGCGATCGACGAAGCCGCGGCGCTTCGGTTCGGCGCCCAGAAAGATGTTCTCGGCAACGCTCAACGTGGGTACCAGCGAGAACTCCTGGAATACGCCGCTGATGCCACGGGCGCGCGCGTCGCGTACCGAGCCAAGCGTGATCTGGCGCCCCTCGAACAGGATCTTCCCCGACGTGGGTGCCTGGGCACCCGACAGCAGCGCGATGAGGGTCGACTTGCCGGCGCCGTTCTCGCCGAACAGCACGTGCACCTCCCCCGGCAACAGATCGAAGTCGACGCCGTCGAGTGCGCGCACGCCCGGGTAGAGCCGGGTGAGGCCGATGGTTTGCAGCAACGGACTGGTCATCAGGTTCCGTGTCGAGACAGCAGGTCGCAACGGCGGGCTGCATTGCGCCCCGCCCGAATCCCGTGACGGACCAACATCTGATCGATCCGCTTGTTCCAGCGGTTTCCGGGCGCCACCGCGATGGCGTCCGGAAACCGGCCGATGGGTTTCATCCCGCCGGCCGGCACCCTTGCGCGTAAGAGCCTACTTGACCTCGAACACCGGCTTGAACGATGCCGGCGCCAGCACTGCCTCGCGAGCGATGGACTTCACGTTCGCCTGGTCGACCACGAAGATCTTCGGGCCGACATGCTTCATCACTTCCTTGCCTTCGAGCAGCCGTACCGCCTGGTCGATTGCCACGCGGCCCTGGATCACCATCGAGTCGGCGGGCGCCGCCATGATGCGACCCTTCTGGATGCCTTCGAACACGCCAGGGGTCAGATAGAAGGCGATCAACCGGACCTTCTTCTCGAGGTTGCGTGACCGCAGGATGCCGACCGAGGCTTCGGCCGTGACCGCGGTGCCGGCGATGTAGGCGATGTCCGGGTTGGCCTGGAGCACGTCCTCCACCAGCTTCGATTGCACTTCCTTGCCGGTGTCGCCGTACTTCGGATCGAGGATGGTGAGAGCGCTGCCCTTCACGGCTTCCATGAAGCCCTTGTGCGCGGCTTCGACCCAGCCCGCGCCTGCCGGTCCGGGGAACCAGCCGACCTTGACCGCCGGACCGCCGGCGGGATGCTTCTTGGCCAGGTATTCGCCGGTCGAGAAGCCCATGGTGTAGAAGCTCACCAGCGACTTGGCCGAGACGGCCGGCGAGTTGATGCCGTTGATGACGTCGATCACCGGGATCTTTTTCGCGGCGATCGACTTGACCACGCCGCCCATGCCGTCGGCCGAGATCGCGCCGATCACCACGGCGTTGGCACCGCGGGCCACGCAGTCTTCGATCTGCGAAATCTGCTTGGCGAGGTTGGTGTAGCCGCCGGCCTCGACCAGTTGCATGCTGACGCCGAGGCGTTTGGATTCCTCGACCACGCCGTAGTCGACGCCGAGCCAGTAGGCATCCTTCATGTGCGGGAAGGAGACGCAGATGTGCCACTTCTTCGAGGCCTTCGCCAGCGGCACGTAATCCATCATGGTCATCTTGCCGTCGGCCGAGAACGGCGGCTCGGTGACCTCAGCCTTGTAGGGAAACCAGTCGGCATGGGCGAGGGCGCACATGCCCAGCAGCGCCGTGGCGGCACTGATGGTGGCGGCGGACTTGATCAGTTTCGGATGCATGGCACTCTCCTTGGGTTGGATCGGTACAGGAACAGCTTGTGGGTCACTTCAATGCCGCGCGCAGCTGTTCGAGTCGCTGCTTGCGATCCGCGCGCGCGGCGAGCGCGGTATCGAGATCGACCTTCACGAAGCTGGCCTTGTAATTGGGTTGCATCTGGGCGATGCGGTCCATGTCGGCGCTGATGACGGTGCCGATCATGGCGTAGCCGCCGCCCGAGACGGCGTCGCGATGCAGGATGATGGGCTCGACGCCGCCCGGCACCTGGATCGAGCCATAGGGATAGCCGGCGTCGACGATGTTCGACGGATCGGAGCCGGCGCCGAACGGCTGCTGGCGCGGACGGAACTCGAGCGGGCGGCCATTGCGGTAGCGGTAACCGATGCGATCGGCCTCGGGCGCGACCGTCCAGGTGTCTTCGAAAAAGCGTGCGGCCGACGCGTCGGTGATGCGATGGTAGTAGAGGCCCGGCATGACCCGCAGCTCGACTTCCTTCGGCAACGGCATGGCGAGTTCGGCCGGCAGCCGACGCCCGGCGCGCGCACCGGCGGGTGCAGGGCCGGTCTTCAGCACGTCGCCGGCGGCGAGCTTGCGCCCGAGAAACCCGCCGAACGCGCCGAGCCCGTAGGTCGAGCGACTGCCCAGGACCACCGGCACGTCGATGCCGCCGGCCACCGCGATGTAGGCGCGGGCGCCGACGCGCATGAAGTCGAACGACACCACGGTGCCGGCGCGCACGGCGATGGCTTCGCCGGTGGCAGCGAGCGTGCCATCCAGTTTGGGCGTCATGGTAGAGCCGGTGACGGCGATGATGGCGTCGCCGAGAAAGCGCAGCTCGGGGCCGAGCAGCGAACATTCGAGCACGGCGGCGTTCTCGTCGTTGCCCACCAGCAGGTTGGCGGCGCGAAACGAATACTGGTCGAGCGCGCCCGACAGCGGAATGCCGACGTTGTAGTAGCCGACCCGGCCCGCATCCTGGACGGTGGTGGCGAGCCCCGGCTTGATGACCTCAATTGCCATGCAGAACCTCCAGCAGGGAGCGGTTACAGGCGGCGGGATCGGTGAGGAACTGCTTCAGCGAAAACTTCACCGGGCGGATGCGCAGATCGAAGGTGCCGGCCGCAACCTGACCGAGTGCCGCATCGTAGGTGGCGCGGTCGATGGACTGGAACTTGACGATGTCACCGGGGCGGAAGAACGCCATGAAGTCTTTCAGATAGGGCAGGCCCTGCGCCGGATCGAAGATCGGCGCCGGCGTGATGCCGAACATCTGGTAGCCGCCCGCGCCACGCACCGAATAGATGGCGTTGAAGCAGCCACCATGGCCGATGGTGAGCTTCGGGGTGTCGGTGCGCGGGCGCAGATACTTGGGCACCTCGATCTGCCGGGCGCGCTCCACCATCTGGAACATGAACGGCAGCCCGGCCACGAAACCCACCATCGACACGAACCAGGGCGAACCACTGTAGGCCGTGACGAAATCGGCGACGCTCGCGTAGCCGTTGATGCGCGCGGCGTATTGCAGGTCGGTCGAGGTCGGGTCCTGGTGGCGCTCGCGAAAGCGCAACTGGGTCTCGTTGGTCCAGGGGTCGTCGAACAGCACCGGAATCTCGACGATGCGGGTGTCGAGATCGAGCTCGGCGTTGCCGACCTCGGCTTCGACCTGTTTCAGGATCGCGAGCATCGCGTCGGGATGGATCACGTCCGGATCGAAGCGCACCTGGTAGGACGCGTTGGCGGGGCAGATCTCGGTCACGCCCGGTATCTTCTGTTTCGCCAGCGCCGTGGTGATCGCCATGCCCTTGAAGAAGGCTTCGAGCGACATCTCCTCCGACAGTTCGACGAAGATGTGCTCGTCGCCGCCGGGGGTGTAGCGCGCAGTGCCGATGCTCATGCGGTGGTCTCCGTGAGTTTCAGCCCGCACGCTGCGCGAGCCAGCCTTCGAGCCAGTTGGTATCGAATCGTGCCGCCCGGAACTGCGGGTCGTCCATCAGCGCGAGGTGCAGGGCGATGGTGGTCTTCGGGCCTTCGACCTTCAGCTCGCCCAGCGCGCGCTTCATGCGTGCGATCGCCGCCGGGCGATCCTCGGCGTGCACGACCAGCTTGGCGAGCAGCGAGTCGTAGTACGGCGGAATGGTATAGCCGGCGAACAGCATCGAATCGATGCGCACGCCGGGGCCGCCGGGCAGCGTCACCGCGCCCACCTTGCCGGGCGACGGAAAGAAGTTCTTCGCCGGGTCTTCGGCGTTGATGCGGCATTCGATCGCGACGCCGCGAATGGCGATGTCGGATTGCTTCAGCCGCAACGGCTCGCCGCCGGCGATGCGGATCATCTCGCGCACCAGGTCGACGCCGGTGATCATTTCGGTGAGCGGATGCTCGACCTGGATGCGGGTGTTCATCTCGATGAAGAAGAATGCTCGCGATTCATCGTCGAACAGGTATTCGAGCGTGCCGGCGCCGCGGTAGCGCACCGATTTCGCGAGCATCACGGCTGAGGCGCAGAGCTGTTCGCGCAGGGCCGGCGTGAGGGCGGGCGAGGGCGCTTCCTCGAGGATCTTCTGCCGGCGCCGCTGCAAGGAGCATTCGCGCTCGTAGCAGTGGATGACATCGGTGCCGTCGCCGAGCACCTGTACTTCGACATGGCGGGCGCGGCGGATGAAGCGCTCGAGATAGACCGCCTTGTCGCCGAAGGCGGCCTGCGCCTCGGTCTGGGCCACCATCATCTGCTGGCGCAGCTCGTCGGCGTCGGCGGCAACGCGGATGCCGCGTCCGCCGCCGCCGGCCGACGCCTTGATCATGATCGGATAGCCGATGGTGTCCGCGACCCCGACCGCCTGCTCGACGGTGTCGACCACGCCGTCGCTGCCCGGAACCGTCGGGACGCCGGCCTTCATCGCGGTCGCGCGTGCCAGCGACTTGTTGCCCATCACCCGGATCGCCGCCGGCGTGGGGCCGACGAACACCAGCCCAGCCGCTTCGACGGCCTCGGCGAACGCGGCGTTCTCGGACAGGAAGCCATAGCCGGGGTGCACGGCATCCGCGCCCGATTTGACGGCGGCGTCGAGAACGGCCGCGACGTTCAGATAGCTCTTGGCCGCCTGGGCCGGACCGATGTGCACGGCCTGGTCGGCGAGACGAACGGCGAGGCTGTCGGTGTCGGCGTCGCTGTGCACCGCCACGGTGGCGATGCCGAGTTCGCGTGCGGCGCGAATCACCCGCACCGCGATCTCGCCGCGGTTGGCGACCAGCAGCTTGCGGATCGGTCTGGTCATGCGGTCTCGACGAGCGCGAGCACCTGGCCCGGCTCGACCGGTGCTTCGTTGTCGACGACGAAGCGGACGATGCGACCCGCGACCTCCGATTGCACTTCGCTGAACTGCTTCATCACTTCCACCAGGCCGATCACCTCGCCGACCGCGACGCTGTCACCGTCCTGCTTGAAGGTCGGCGCTTCGGGCGAGGGCTTGCGGTAGAAGGTGCCCGGCAGCGGGCACTGGATCTCGACTTGCGGCATCTCGGACTCCTACTGTGGAAGGTCGCGCGGACGGGTCTGTGCCAGGCTCGGCCGCTCGCCATAGTGCGCGAGCCAGCCGCCGAGCCGCGGGCAGGGTTCGCGCCAGTCGCGGGTGTAGCGGAAATCGATGTACTCGAGCGCCACGGCGATGGCGATGGCGTCGATGCGGGCCTGTTCGGTGGGCAGCGCGGACGCCGCGCGCTCCAGGTGCGACAGCGCGCGATCGATGCGGGTTTCGAGCTTGTGGATCACCGTGGTGCTCTTCTCGCCATCGGGCCGCAGGATCTCCATGCGCCGCTGCAGGCCGGCTTCCATGATGCCGATGGCGAGCGCCCAGCGGGTCTCGACTTTCCAGTCGTTGTCGCCGCCCATCAGGCTGCGCGCCGCCACCGAATCGGCATAGCGGCAGATGACGCGGCTGTCGTAGAGGGCGGTGCCGTCGTCGAGCAAGAGCGTGGGAATCTGCCGCAACGGATTGATGGCGTCGAGGAACTCGGCGGTGTAGACATCGACGATCCGTTCTTCGATCGGCGCGCCGGTCTCGCGGATCACCGCGCAGGTCATGCGCCCGAACGGGCTGGTCGGCCCGGTGTACAGGATGTTCGGCATCGGCTCGCTCCGGCGCCAGTGCCGATCAGTGGACCGCGGCGGCCGCGTGCGGGGCGGGCTTGCCGAGGTAGGGTTGCAGCGCCTCGAACACCACGCGCGCGATGTCGACCGCGCCCGGCGTGTCGGAGTGCACGCAGATGCAGTCGGCGCGCATCGGAATGTCGTTGCCGTTGATCGACGTGGCGCGGCCTTCGGCCACCGCGCGCAGCGTGCGCTTCGCCACCATCGCCGGGTCGAGCGCGGGATGCTCGCGCGTGATGATGAGCGAGCCGTCGTCGGCGTAGTCGAGATCGGTGTAGTACTCGGCGAGGAAGGGCACACCGCGAGCCGAATAGACCTTTTCGTGCTGGGTGCCGGCCATGCCGAGCAGCGGCACGCCGAACACTTCGGCCGCGTCGCACACGGCGTGCGCGACCTGCTCATCGCGCGCGGCCACGCCGTACAGCGCGCCATGCGGCTTGATGTGGTTGAGCGCCATGCCTTCGGCATCCAGGAAGGCCTTGAGCGCGCCCACCTGGTAGATGAGGCAGGCGGAGAGTTCGTCACGCGTCATCTTCATCTCGCGTCGGCCGAAGCCCTGGAGGTCGGGGTAGGACGGATGCGCGCCGACCTTGACGCGATGCTGTCGGGCAAGCCGAACGGTGTGGCGCATGACCACCGGATCGGACGCGTGGAAGCCGCAGGCGACGTTGGCGAGCGTGATGAACGGCATGATGCCTTCGTCGTCGCCGCACTTGTAGAGCCCGAAGGCCTCGCCCATGTCGCAGTTGATCGCCAGTGCCATGTCTCTTCCTCCGCAACGCGGGGGTTGCGCCGCGTGAATGGTCATTGAGGGTCGGTGATGCAGTGCTGCGTGATGCCCTGACCGCACCACCGGGATCGGCCCGTGAAGCCGTGACGCTGTTCGCAATGGCAGGTCGGAGCGCTCGTTCGGCCCCGGGTTGCCACGGCTGCCTTCCTGCCCGCCGGTTGCGCGGGTGGAACGCTTTGCTGTTGATGAAGCCGATTAAAAACCATCCGTATCGTAATAGAAAAGACCTATTATTCGATAGGGTTTAATCTGAAATTCAGATAGCGTCGACGCGTAGGCTCGCTGGTCCGCCATCCGGGTGGTGAAGACGGCCTGCCGCACAGCCGCTTCGACATGGCGGTCGTGCTCACCGCCAACCTGCTGAATCCCGAACTGTCACCGCCAATGACCGCCTTTCGTGACTACTTTCGCCAGACCCACCTCGAGCCCGTGCCGGGCGGCGTGGGGCGGGTACGCCAGTCATGACTTTTCGCGGGCGGCGGGTTCTGGCAGTCTGGCGGTCTCGCGTCTGTTTCGAGGTATCGTCGATGAACCGGATCACCGTGGTGTCGAGTGTCTGGGCGTTGATATCGGCCCTGGCCGCCGGCATGGCGCTGGCGCAACAATACGACCGGGGTGGCCAGGTCATCCCGGGGACGGAGGTAGAGACGAAGCGGGCGCCACTCGAATCGCAGAAGCCGCCCGAGCGCCTCACCGAACAACCGCCGCCGCTGCCGCGCGCCCCCCTGTCGACCGACCTCGTCGCCGTCGAATGGTCGCATGACGAGGGCGGTAGCGCGGCGGTCGACCGCGCCAGCGTCTCGGTCGATCCTGACGACATCGTGCGTTACGTGATGGTCACGGTGGGGCCGGCCGGCAAACGCCAGGTCACCTTCGAGGGCGTCCGCTGCGCGCCGGACGAGTGGCGGGTCTACGCCTTCGGCCGCGGTGATGGCGGTTGGGTGCCGAACCATGCCGGCCGCTGGCAGCCAGCCTACGAAGCCGGACCCGGTGCGCCGCGTTACGTGCTGGCGCGGGACTTTTTCTGCACGCGCGGGCGTCGCCCCACCCCGGACGCCCGCAACGCGCTCGACGCCGGGCCTGGCTCGTCCATCCTGCGCCGCCGGGAGGATTGAGATGACGACCCCCCCAGGCTGCGCTGCGCTACGCCTTCCCCCCAATGGGGGCCCGTTCGCTTGGGAGCGGCCCGGCGCTCACTGAGACGACCCCCCCAGGCTTCGCTGCGCTAAGCCTTCCCCCCAAATGGGGGCCAGTTCGCTTGGGAGCGGCCCGGCGCTCACTGAAACGCCCCCCCCAGGCTTCGCTGCGCTACGCCTTCCCCCCAATGGGGGCCCGTTCGCTTGGGAGCGGCCCGGCGCTCACTGAGACACCGCAGCGCCTCAGGCGGCCACGATTTTCCCGGCTCGTCTCGTCAACGCGCCCGCCCGCGACAACTCGGCCACCAGCCATTCGGCGAGCCCGGTGAAGCCGAGGCCGAGATAGGCCCGGTCGTATTCCTCGTAGACCGGCACGGTGGCGAGGTAGTCGGGCAAGCTATCTTCGTCGAGACTGCCCAGATCCATCAGCGCAAACGAGAACATCACCTTCACCGCATGCCGCGCGAGCCGGGCCTCATCGTTCTCGAACCCCTCGACCCGCGCCAGGCTGGTCGCGATGGCGGCGCCGACATCGCTGAACACGGCCCCGTGGCCTGGAATCACGTGTGCCGGCGCCAACGCCCGGATGCGAAGCAGGGTGTCGCGGGTGGCCGCAAGACGTTCGCGCCAACCGGGCCCGGGGAGCACCACGCCGAACCCGCGCTGCCATAGCGCATCACCGGAGATCAGGATGCGCCGATCCGGGTTCCAGAACATGACCGCGCCCATGTCGTGTCCGGGCGCGTCGAGCACGGTCCAGTCGAGTCCACCCATGCGCAACCGGTCGCCTGAGCGGATCACCGCGTCGAAGGCGAAGCGTTCGGCCCGCTGGCCGCCCCAGTCGATCCACAGCGCCTGCGTGTCCCAGCGCTCGATCAGCGCGGCTTCGCCTGCCGGTACCGAGAGGGTGCAACCGAAGGCGCGTTGCAGCGCCGCGTTGCCGCCCATGTGATCGGCGTGGCAATGGCTGTTGATCAGCCGTGGCAGGGGGCGGCCCCGCAACTGCTCGCGCACCAGCCGCAGCGTGGTGTCGGCGTGGGTCACATAACCGCTGTCGATCAGGACGTTGTCGTCGCCGTCGAGCAGCAGCACATGGTTGGCGTTGAGCCAGTCGCGGACGATGACTCTGACGCTGTCGGGCAGCAACGAACGCCGCCGGTCAGGATTGCAGCGCAGCGAGCGCCTTCCAGTCGAAGACGATGCCATGGCCGGGGCGGTCCGGTGCGACGGCGAAGCCGTCTTTGATGACGAGCGGCTCGGCGATGTAACGGTCGAGGCCGAAGCCATGCGCTTCGAGGTAGGAGCGGTTCGGGCATGCCGCAAGCAGGTGCACCGTGATGTCGTGCGCGCCATGCGACGTGACCGGCAGGTTGCAGCTTTCGGCCACGCGCGCGATCTTCATGAAGGTGGTCACGCCGCCGCAGACCGTGACGTCCGGCTCCGGAAAGCTCACGGCGCCGGCGGCGATCAGGTTCTGGAACTCGTGCAGCGTGTGCAGGTTCTCGCCGGTGGCGAGCGGTAGTCCGCCTTCGCGCAGAATGCGGGCGTTGCCGGCGATGTCGTCGGGAATGGTCGGCTCCTCGAGCCAGACCGGCTGGGACGGCTGCAGTGCCCGGGCCGCCCGGATCGCTTCGTCGGCGCTCCAGCGCATGTTGGCGTCGACCATCAGCGGAAAGTCGGCGCCGAGATGCGCGCGCATCGCCTGCACCCGGGCCACGTCTTCCGAGAGGCGCGGCCGGCCGACCTTCATCTTGATGGCCCGGAAGCCCTTCGCCAGATTGCCGTCGGTCTGGGCCAGCAGGGCATCGAGGGTGAACCAGAGGTCGATGCCGCCGGCGTAGCAGGGGACTTTCGCATCGAAGCCGCCGAGCAGCTTCCAGAGCGGTGTGCCGAGCCGCTTCGCCTTCAGGTCCCACAGGGCGATGTCGATGGCCGAGATCGCCATGGTGGCGGCGCCGCCGCGCCCGCCGTAATGCGAGCGCCACCACATCTTCTGCCACAGGGCTTCGATCAGATCGGCGTCCTGCCCGAGCAGCGCGGGCGCCAGGTCGCGCTCGATGGTGGCGTGGATCGCCGCGCCGTTGGTGCCCACCGTATAGGTGTAGCCGACGCCTTCGGTGCCGTCGGCGTCGGTCACCCGGGCGGTGATCAGCTCGAAGTGCGTCATCTCGCCGTGGGTGCTGTCGGTAAGAGTGACCGGCAGCGGGATGCGGTAGAAACCGCCGATGACCGCGGCGATGGTCGTCTGTGAACCTGTCACGGAACTGTTCTCCGGTTAACGGCCGCCGGATACATCGAGCACCGCACCATGGGTGAACGACGACTTGCCGGACACCAGCCAGATCGCCGCCTCGGCGATCTCCTCGGGCTCGCCGAGGCGGCCGAGCGGGGTGTTCGCCGCCACGCGGGCGGCCATCTCGTCACCGCCGATCGGCCCCAGGATGTCGGTGCGGGTGGTGCCGGGACGCAGGCAGTTGACGCGGATGCCCTCGTGCCCGACTTCCTTGGCCAGGCCGGCCGTGAAACTGTCGAGCGCACCCTTCGATGCCGCATACGCCACCATGCCGGCCATGCCGCCATAGCGCGAGGCGATGGAGCCGATGTTGACGATGGATCCGCCGCTGCCGCCGTGCTTGCGGGCCATGCGCCGAACCGCCTCGCCGCAGCACCAGAACAGGCTGTAGACATTGGTGGTGAAGAGCTGGTCGAGCAGATCGCTGTCGACCTCGGCGGTGGCCCGCAACGGGCCGGTGATGCCGGCGTTGTTGACCAATGCCGTCACCATCCCGAGTTCCAGGTCGACCGTCTCGAACAGCCGCTTGGCTTCGGCGCGGTCGCTCACGTCGGCCTGGACGGCGATGGCAGTCCCGCCAGCCGAGCGGATGTCGGCAACCACGGACTCCGCCTGCTGGCGGCTGCGGGCGTAGTTGACGCACACCTTGAAGCCGGACCTGGCGCCGAGCCGGGCGATGGCGGCGCCGATACCCCGGCCTGCGCCGGTCACGATCAGGACATCGTCCATGGGATTGATCCTCGGGGGTGGTTGGTGGCGGCTGTCATTTCGACGGTGCTGCCGCGGGCGCGGCTGCCGGCGCTGCCGGGGCAGGCGCCGCGGTCGGCGCAGGTGCTGCCGTCGGCATGCTGTCGGGCGTCAACGTGGGCTCGTTCAACACGCGGATATCGCTCACGAAATAACCGGTCTCACCGAAGCAACTGCTCGGGATGCCGACATGCTGGCGATAGTCCAGTGTTACCCGGCGTCCCATGCTCTGGTTGATTCGCGTCGCTACCGCATCGTTACGGACGGTGAAGAAGAACTTCTCCGCGACTGTGCCGGGCATCGTCACCAGGGCCAGCTCGCCTTCCCAGGTCTTGCACAACCAGCCGCGCTTGGACAGTTTCTGGACATAACCCGCGCGTTCACCCTCGGAGTAGGTCCAGCTCAGGACTATCCAGGTGTAGAGCACGAACAGGGCAACGGGCAGGACCACCAGATACAGCAGCCATTTCCAGGACTTGGACTTCGCGCTTTGTTGCATGAGGCAGGCTCTCCGGGGGCGATGGTGCTCGACGAACCCCGGATTCTAGTCGTCTTGCGCGATGCACGATGACATCGGGACTGGCGAATTTCGGCAGCAGCCGTCCGTCATTGTCGAATTCCGGCAACACCGTTGCATTCGCCGTCTTCCACGTGATCTAGTGGCATGCAACCTGCTCGAAGAGCTATGCCCGGTCGCGAATGTCGACCCCCGCGTCCCGCGGGTCACCCCACGCAATGGAGTCACTCATGTCCGTCATCGCCCTGATCGGCAAGCTTCTGGATCTGGTGCGCACCGCCGCCCGCTCGTCGGCCGGTGACCGCTCGCCGAAGCCAGCGCCGGTGCCGGTGCGTACGCGCGACCCCCGCCGCCGTCGCTAGGACTCCATCTCCCAGGAAGCGCCCCGGTTGCTCGGTGCGCATTGCATGCCATGTCTCACGTTGTTTCACTGCTGCTGTTCACGATCACCGTCGCCGGCTTTCTGGTCGCGGCCGGCTACTACATCTTCTGCACTTTCTTCGGTTCCCGCCTGCTCGCGCGCTGCGATGTCCCGGGCGAGGCGCAGTTCGACGTCGATCCCGGCATGAACCCGCTGCGCATCACCGCACGGGCCAGGCCCGGGCAGGACTCCCAGACCGATGTCAGGGTCGAACTCGAGCGCGAAGGCAGCTGGCTCTGGAGCCGCGACGTGAAGTTGCGGCTTGGCGTCGATGCCGTGCCCGTTGACCGGCTGCAGGTGGATCGCCCGGGGCACTACCGCCTCAAGGCCTTTTCCGCTGGTAACGCCCGTGGCGGACCGCGCGACCTCGCCGCCGTCGATGTGCGCATGCGGGTGCACGAACCGCGTGCAGCCGTGTACCTGATCTCATGCAGCATGCTCGCCGGCGGATTCGTCAGCCTGCTGTTCATGATGGCGAGGTAGCCTCACGGCGGACGAATCTTTCCGGGCGCATCGGGTCAGAATGGGCACTTGACCCTCAGGGAGCCCTCCCATGCGCAGGATCGCTACCTCTCTTCTGCTGTGTGCGGCTGCCGCCGCCGCAAATGCCCAGACCGCCGACTACCGGCAGGGATGGGACGCCTACCTGCGCCAGGACTACCCCACCGCGATGCGGCTGTTGGTCGAGGCGGCCGACGCCGGCGACGCCCAGGCGGCGAGTGCACTTGCCGACATCCACGAGCGCGGTCTCGGCACCGCCAAAGACCCGCAGCAGGCGGCCCAGTGG
>JANMWG010000221.1:0-3305 GCA_031393885.1 Betaproteobacteria bacterium
ATGGACGTCGCACACCCTGCCCTCGCGCAGGCGCGCCGTGAACACGCTTTCGAGCGAGGCGAAGGTCGCTGCTTCCCATTCCCGAAGCCCGTGAAGCAGAGCCTGGTCGTGATCTGCAACGCACGCGTCGTCCAGCGCGGCAAGATTGTCGAGCACGGATGCGCGCAGTTGCGCGGGTTGGCCTGCCGGTCCGTGCGGGTCGGCCACCGCGCAGTCGCGATGAAACCGGCAGAGCTGCCCGGCCAGCTCGTCGATGTGTGCCGGCAGCAGGTGGCCGCGCCGTGCCATGCGATCCCAGAGACTTTCCTGGTCGAAGGCGCGCATGCGAACCGCAACATCGATGGTCGGCCCCGACCAGCCGAACGATGGCGCGTCCACCGAGCCAGTGATCGGGACCGCATCGAGATACAACGCCGGCGCCAGGCGGCGATTGAGCCGCACTTCGTCGTCGCAGCAGCGAGTGCGCAACGCCAGGGTGGTGAAGTCCAGAAACCGGGGTTCAGCGCCTTCTCGAGCTTGAAGGCGAATCTGGCACCGACCAACACGAACGAGATGTGGGTCTCGATCAGTTCGACCGGCGCACCGGGCTGGCTGGCCTGCAGGGCGGCGCGCAGACCGGCCACCATGCGGGCCTGGTCGGCGAGGGTCAGCTCGGTTGCCTGGGCCACGATCTCACGTCACCGACATCGATCCGCGGCGGCGGGCTGCGGGTTCACTGCGGGGTGGCCGCCGCCCCCAAGGCCGCGTCGACCACATGCTGCGCTTCCTGCAGCAGGCGCCGCAGATGGTCGGCGCCGCTGAAACTCTCGGCGTAGATCTTGTAGATCTCTTCGGTGCCGGAGGGCCGCGCGGCAAACCAGCCGTTCGCCGTGACGATCTTGATGCCGCCGATGCCGGCGCCGTTGCCCGGAGCACTGGTGAGGATCTGCTCGATCTTCTCACCGGCAAGTTCGCTCGCCGTGATCTGGCCGGGCGACAACCTAGCCAATTGCCGCTTCTGCTGGGGCGTCGCGGGGGCCTCGACGCGGGACGCCACTGGGTTGCCGAGTTGCCGGGACAGGGTGGCGTACCGGGCGCCCGGGTCGTGCCCGGTGCGCGCGGTAATCTCGGCCGCGAGCAGGCCCGCGATGATGCCGTCTTTGTCCGTGGTCCACACCGTGCCGTCGCGGCGCAGGAAACTCGCCCCGGCGCTTTCCTCGCCGCCGAACCCGAGGCTGCCGTCGAGCAAGCCGGCCGAGAACCACTTGAAGCCCACGGGCACCTCGAGAAGATCGCGGCCGAGCCTGTGCGCCACCCGGTCGATTAGCTGCGTGCTGACGACCGTCTTGCCGATGGCCGCCTTGCGGTCCCATCGCGGACGATGGCTGAACAGGTAGTCGATGGCCACCGACAGGTAGTGGTTCGGCGGCATCAATCCCGCGGTCGCCGTGACGATGCCATGGCGGTCGTGGTCGGTGTCGCACGAGAAGGCGATCTCGTACCGGTCCTTGAGCGCGATCATGCGCTGCATGGCATAGACCGACGACGGATCCATGCGGATCTGGCCGTCCCAGTCGAGGGTCATGAAGCGGAAGGTCGGATCGACGACATCGCTGATCACCGTGAGGTCGAGGCGATAGCGCTCGGCGATGGCGGCCCAGTAATGCACGCCCGCCCCGCCCAGCGGATCGACGGCCATGCGGATCTTCGCGTCGCGGATCGCCTCCAGGTCGATCACGGCGTCGAGGTCAGCGATGTAGGCGCTGCGGAAGTCGTGCCGGTGGGTGGTGGCGGCCTTGAGCGCCTGCGTATGCAGGATGTGCTTCACGCCCTGCATGCGCGCCTCTAGATAGCGGTTGGCGGCGGCCTCGATCCACCCGGTGACCCCCTGGTCGGCCGGGCCGCCATGCGGTGGGTTGTATTTGTACCCGCCGTCGCGCGGTGGGTTGTGCGACGGCGTGATGACGACGCCGTCGGCCAAGCCGGCGCCTGTCGACAGATCGCGCCCGCGGTTGTACGTCAGGATGGCATGCGAGAGCGCCGGCGTCGGCGTGTATTCGTCGTCCGCCGCCAGCATCACCTCCACGCCGTTGGCGGCGAATACTTCCAGGGCACTGACCGCCGCGGGCGCGGACAGCGCATGGGTGTCGATGCCCAGGTAGAGCGGCCCGGTGATGCCCTGGGTGCGACGGTAGTCGCACAGCGCCTGCGTGATCGCTAGCACGTGCCATTCGTTGAACGACACGTCGAGCGCCGAACCGCGGTGGCCCGAGGTGCCGAATGCCACGCGCTGGGCCGGCACCGACGGGTCGGGTCGTTCGTCGAAATAGGCCGCGATCAGATTCTTCACGTCGATGAGCGACGAGGCGGGCGCGACCTGTCCGGCAAGGGGGCTGAGGTTCGTTGTCATGGGACGGATTATGCCGTCACCGCAGGGCCTGGCTCACGCCCGGATGTCGCCCTTCGTCACCGACCCATTGTGTGCAGTAACGCACAGACCGCCGCACTGTGTGACGGCCACATTGCACCCGAGAGTCGAGTGCCGCGCAAGGAACCAGATCGGAGGACAACACATGGCCAGGATCGAGCAGGTGGAGATGGACGCGCATTGGGCGCAGCTTGCAGGAGACGTCGGACAACTCGTCGAAAAGCAGCGCGCAGCGTGACGATCTGCCCGGCAAGACCGCTGCGCAGGAAGTCGCGCACACAAGTAAAGCCCGAATTGCCGGACTTATCGGCCCGCATGCAAAACGGGATGGCGCGTTGATTCAAGACAGCCACCAGCCAGCGGCTGGGATAGCCTCTATCGGGCAGCAACAAACCCGCTGCTGGAGAGCCGGTCAAGATGCTCGAACAGCATCTGTCGCTCATTTTCGTGGACGCTGTGCAGCGAGGCGGCGAGCATCAACTCGCAGCCTGGGAGAAACAGCCCAAAGGCGATTTGGCCGGGCAGTGCGGCGCGAGAGACGTGGCTTGCGCGCAAACCGAAACGCACGGTGGAGGCATCGGCGGCGACCAGCCGCAAGCCATGCCAGCGCGAAACAAAGCCGTATTGCCGGGCGCGCCCGATGCCCCAATCGTTGAGCAGCGGAATGGCCGTCAAGGACAGCTTGGCGCGGGCCTGGGCGAAGGCTTGTTCGGAGACGTGGTGCACCAATTGTGCTTGTTGGCTCAGATGGGCAAAGAACTCATCGAGCTCGGACTGAATGCTCTTGCGCATGCCGCCCAGCATCAACGCGACCAAGGCTGGCAAAGGCAGCTTGCGCTGGCGCGTGAAGGCCGTGGGATGACCGGGATGGGCCGCCAACTGACGAAACCCGGCAGAC
>JANMWG010000251.1:0-2571 GCA_031393885.1 Betaproteobacteria bacterium
GCGGCCTGCGCCGACATCGGCAAGGCGGGTCTGGCGCAACGGTTGATGGTGGATGCGAGCCATGCCAACAGCCAGAAGAATCCGCAAAACCAGGTGGGGGTGTGCGAAAACATCGGTGCGCAACTCGCGGCGGGCGACGACCGCATCGTGGGCGTGATGGTGGAAAGCCATCTGGTGGCCGGCCGCCAAGACCTCGAACCCGGCCAGCCGCTCACCTATGGCCAGAGCATCACCGATGGCTGTGTCGGCTGGGAAGACAGCGTGCGGATTCTCGACCGGCTGGCCGAGAGCGTGCGGCGGCGACGCCTGAGCGGGGTGGCGGCGGGGAAGTAACGGTAGCGGCGACGCTGCTACGTCAGGACGTCTGCGGCGGTCGCGCCACTCGCACTCGCACCCGCGGCCATGGCACACCGCCGCAGCCGGCGACGGCTGCGCACCCGCCAGCCAAGCGCGATCAGACCTGCGGCCGACAGCGCGATGCTGCCCGGTTCCGGCACCACGATCAGCAACTTGTTGCCCAGCGGATCGTCGACCCGCAGATCGCCCACGAGGCTGAAGCCGGCCGAGCCGTCGGCCAGCGCCCTGAACGAGATCGTGGCCAGCTTGAAGCTGGCGAGCTGCATGGAGACCAGTGTCGCGGTGTCGAGCAGCGACACCTCGGCGACGTTGACGTTGCCTGGGGTGGCAATGTCGCTCGCACTCAGCGCTTCGAGGGCGAGATCGCCGAGCGAGGTGCCGAAGGTCACGCCGACAGCGGTCAACAATGCGGCGTCGTAGGCGATGTTCAGGTCGAACGCCCCGACCGCCGGTGGCGCACCGGCGTTGAGGCCAGCGATGACCAGATCGACATCGAACGTGTCGCCGTCCGAGAACGACGCTGACGATGGCGAGAAGGACAACGTGATGGCGGCGCCGGCCAGTTGCGCCGCGGCCAGGAGGCAAACGACCAGGATGAACTGGATGCTGTTGCGGAAGGTCATGATGGTTCCTCGGTGCGGGCGGCGCCTACGGGACACACTTCGGTGACTTGCAGCGATTGACGCAGATGCGGGCGTCGTTGACCGTGATCAGCTTGTCGGCGTCGACGTCACGCCGATCGAACGGGACGGACGCGAAGTTCCGGGCGGCGAATATCAGATCGATGTCGGTCTTGTCGATGGTGCCGTCGCCGTTCACATCGCAGACCGTGCTCACGGTGGGCTTCAATGTGGTCTTGACCGTATAGGCCTTGTTGTCGGCGCCGGTGCAGGTCAGCGAATAGCTCTGGTCGGCGGTGCCGCCGAGAACGACGGGAATGAATCCGGAATTGCCGGGGAACGTGTGGCCGGTGGGGATGCCGCCGGGCTCCAGCAGCTCGGTAACGACGCAATCGTCCTTGACCGCCGAGGTGCCCCAGTAGATTCGGATCGCGTCGACCACGCGCGCGTTGGTGACCGTCTGAGCAGGGCCCGGCACATTGGTTGCCATCGACCGCGCGAAGCCGTCGACGATCGCCTCGATGTGCAGCAGCGGCAATGGCGGACCGGCAACCGTCAACGCGAAGTTGGCGCTCTGCTCATCCTCGCAGTACATGTCGAAGCGATACTGGCCGGGCGCACTGAACGGACCGAGCAGCGCCGGTGGATCCTGCAGGTTCCACCCGCCGGCAGTCGCCGGCATCCGCGGCACACCGGGCGGCAGCGACGCCTCGATGGCGCAGGCGTGAAAATGGCTGTCCGCGTCCCAGGACAAGCGCACGGATGTTCCCGGAAGGACGGGCGTCGGCGATCCGGACTCGAAGCCGGCGGGCGTCACCTGTTTCACGATCACGGTGCCGTCGCTCAGATCGCCACGCAGCCGTGCACCCGGCGCACCCGGTACCGGGTTGGTGATTGCCGGCTTCCGCACCGCGCAGTTGCTGCCCTTCTTCTTGTTTTCGTCGGTCTCGACGCCCTTCTTCTCCATGCAGGCACGCAGGGCGTCGATGTGGGGCTTGTAGATCTTGTTCCAGTCCGCACCCGTGAGCCCGTGTCCGTCGACCCGGCCGGACGGTGGCATCCACAGCGCATGGGTGTCGTCGGGCAGCTTGCCGGTGGCGCTTGCGCCCGGAGGAAAGTCGAGCGCCACGCTGTAGTCGAGCCAATGAACGAGCGTCAGGAAGTTGCGGCCATAGCCCGGGTGGTCCTCGAAGGGCGGATGCAGATCCGTGGTGACTTCCTTGGCGTGTATCTTGTGGCAACCGGTGCAGGATCTGCCTTTGCCCTCCGGGAGGCCATCGCGTTTCACAGTGACGAAGGTGGTCTTGGCCCACTTGTCGAAGAAGATGCCATTGTTGAGGTACGGGCCGGCCGGATTGTCGGCGAGCGCCTTGCCCTTGCCGATGGTCTGGGTCGCGTTGTCCATCCACCGGCTGCTCATCCACGGCCCGTTGTCGTGGCACTGCAAGCAGTTGATTCCCGCCGTCACGGAGGGTTTCAAGAACACGTTCTTCGCTTCCGGTGTATGGGGGGCCGGCACCTTGGTGCCATCGCAGCGCTTCTCGCCCGCCGCGCACGCCCCGTCGTCGGTCTGGAACCAGCAGGTCTCGCCGTT
>JANMWG010000301.1:0-6743 GCA_031393885.1 Betaproteobacteria bacterium
GATCTGGCTTGCAATCCGCGATTATCGCTGCTTGCCCCGGTTGCGCCATGCGCCAGTCGTATTTCTGGTTTGGACTATAGTCCGGGGCAATTTCCACGACGCTGGAGCGACCATGAATGACGCCGCCGTTGCCGCCCGCCCCGAGACCGGGCACCGCGCCGGTGATCGCGACGGCATCCATTCCACGATCGATGGCCAGCGGGTTGTCTGGTCCACCGGCGCCGCGCAGATCACGCCGGCGACCTTGCCGCACTCACATCATTCGCGTGGCGGCAAGCGCATGCGCTCCTTCGTGATCCAGGACAAAGGCTTGCATTTCTACACCCGCACCCCGGGGTTCAGTGTCGAATGAGTTGACGTCCACCCCCAGGCTTCGCTGCGCTCCGCCTTCCCCCTCGAGGGGGCGCAGCGTCCTCGGGGGACCCTGTGGGCGCCGCCCCTCCGCTTCCGAGCATCCCTTCGTCCACCCCCAGCCTGCGCTGCGCTACGGCTTCCCGCTCCAGGGGGCGCAGTATCCTCGGGGGTGACGCCGGACACAGACAGTCCCTGCGGACTGTCTGTGCCTGCCGAACGACAGCGGCCTCCGGCCGCTGGCACCCTGTGGTGCTGACGCGACAATGGGGGCTTATGTGCGCCAGCGAACGGCGCGATGTGTACGGATGGTGACAATCGAGGCGGCGATCGGCAGCGACTGAGCGGCATAGCCGATATCGACCGATCGCGAACCGGGTGGCGACTGCCGCCACCAGTTACACAATCGTTGTATCCATAGGAGCCGCATCGGCATGGAGACGCCCGTCGGAGGTCGAATTCCACCGGCACACCGCAAGTCGGCCGTGGTGGCATTGCAGCGCTTCCGGTGGCTCGGGATCACCGCTACCGCGATCGCCTGCGCACTCGCCGCAACCAGCTCGGCACTGGCGGAATCCGCCGCGCCGGCCGATAGCCCGGTATCGTCGGTCGTGCTGCTGCGCGATCCGGTGCCCGTCGCCGGGGAGCCCGCCGAAGCCCATCTCCGGGCGGACATCGACGCAAACAAAAGCTACTGGATTCCGGCTGCCGAAATCCTGGGCTTCGATCTGCTGTTGAATGGCTTCAACCGCACCTTCATCGATGACGCCTACAAGAGCAACGCGTCATCGATCCGGCGCAACCTGAGCAGTAGCTGGAACGTGGACAACGATCCTTTCACGACCAACCAGCTCGGTCATCCCTACCAGGGGTCGATGTATCACGGGTTCGCCCGATCCGCGGGCCTCAACTACTGGGAGTCGCTGGGCTACACAGTGGTGGGCAGCGCCGCCTGGGAGATCGCCGGCGAAACCACGCCGCCGTCGCGCAACGACCAGATCACGACCGGTTTCGGCGGCAGCTTCCTCGGCGAATCCCTGTTCCGCATGGCGAATCTCGTGCTCGAACAATCGGACCTGCCGAAGTTCTGGCGCGAACTCGCCGCCGCTGCGATCTCGCCCCCTACCGGCTTCAACCGCGCTGCCTTCGGCGACCGCTTCGATACGGTGTTTCCGAGCAACGACCCGGTCTACTACGGCCGCCTGTCGCTCGGCGTGGCCACCAGCACCAGAAACCGATTCGGTCCGGCCGCGGACTTCAAGCATACCGAGGCACTCGCCGATTTCACCCTGGACCACGGACTCCCCGGCGAGCCCGGCTACCAATACAAGCGGCCATTCGATCACTTCGTGTTCAAGGCCACGGTCTCCAGCGCCAACGGTCTCGAGAACATGATGACTCGCGGCCTGTTGGTCGGGACCGACTACGGCATCGGCGACAGCTACCGGGGCGTGTGGGGGCTCTATGGCAGCTACGACTACATGGAGCCGCGCACTTTCCGGGTCTCGAGCACGGCGGTGTCGGTGGGCACGACGGGGCAGTGGTGGCTGTCGCAGGCGGTCGCGCTGCAAGGCAGTGCGCTGGTGGGCACGGGCTACGCCACGGTCGGCAGCGTCAACGCCAGGGTGGACAACGATTTGCACTACGGCGTTGCCCCGCAGGCGCTGCTTGCCCTGCGCCTGGTCTTCGGCGACCGGGTATCGCTCGACACGGTGACGCGGGGCTACTTCGTGAGCGGCGTCGGTGGCGTCAATACCGCCGGGCGGGACAATATCTACCGTGCGGACATGGCGTTGACGATGCGCGTCAAAGGGCAGCACGCGATATCGATCCGATACCAGTTTTCCCGTCGTGATGTGGCTTCGCCGGTGTTCGGCGACAGGAGCCAGAGCGGTGGCACCGTCGGTGTGTTCTACACCTGTCTGGGCAGCGACGATTTCGGCGTCGTCGACTGGCGCAATCGCTGAACAATTTTTCGCGCTACCCTTCCGCCGGGCGGTGATCGACCGGCATGGGTGAAGGGGACGACGATGTGGTTCGACAGGCATGACCCGATCGGAAAACGCCGGCCGGTTCGCGGTTTCCGGTTGGCAGCCCCCGGGGGCTGGCCGATCGGACCCCTGTGGTTCGGTGCCGGGTTGTGCCTCGCACTGGTAACGGGCCAGACGCACGCCGGCGGCAGCGCGAGCGGCGTCTATTCGGAACCTCAGGCGTTGCGCGGCGAAGCACTGTACCTGCAGCACTGCGTGGCCTGCCACGGCACGCACCTCGAGGGCAGTCCGGCCGCCGCGCTGACCGGGCCCGCGTTCCGCGCCCGCTGGGAGGATGGCAGCCATACGCTCGATGATCTCTATTACATCGTCCGGACGCTGATGCCGAATACGGCACCCGGATCACTTTCAAAAACCGAGTATGCGGATGTCGTGGCGTATATTCTCAGGGTCAACGGGTATCCGATCGGCGAAACCGATCTCGTGCCCAAGGGCGCAATCATGAAACCGGTAGTGCTGCAGCCGCACTGAAACCGGCAACGCGGGGAGGGGTTCATGGATCGGTCATCGGTGGTTGCAGTCGTGGCAATGCTGGTTGTCTCCGGCGCCGTGTCGGCGCAGGCCGGCCCCACACAACAGGAACTCGAAGACGCAACCCGCAGCACCGAATGGCTCCTGCCCAATCACGACTACGGTGGCGTGCGCTTCGCCGACCTGAAACAGATCACGCCAGCCACCGCGCCATCGCTGCATCCGGTGTGCCAGTTCCAGGGCGCCGATCTCATCCGCTCGCAGAGCAATCCGCTGGTGTACCGCGGTGTGATGTACGTGACCACCACGTATTCGACCATCGCGCTCGATCCCGTTACCTGCCGGGTGAAGTGGCGCCACGACTGGAAGGCAAAGGCGAAGGAGGGCAACACGTCGGTCAAGAACCGGGGCGTTGCGCTCAAGGACGGCAAGGTCATCCGCGGCACGCAGGACGGCTACCTGATCGCCCTCGATGCCGCCACCGGTGTAGTGCTGTGGGAAGTGCAGATCGCCCGCCCGGAACGCTTCGAGGCCGTCGGCATGACCCCGCTGGCTTTCGAAGACCTCGTGATCGTCGGGCCGAACGGTTCCGAGTACGGCGTCAAGGGCTGGATCGGGGCATTCCGGCTGAGCGACGGCCAGCAGGTGTGGAAATTCAACACGATTCCCGATGATGGCGAACCCGGGGCCGACACCTGGGGCGGTGCCGATGCCCGCTTGAAGGGCGGCGGCGCCATCTGGACCACGCCTTCGCTCGATGCCGCGAAGGGCCTGGTGTATGTGCCGGTGGGCAATCCGGCGCCGGATTTTTTCGCGAGCCAGCGGCCGGGGGCAAATCTGTACACCAACACGATGGTCGTGCTGGATGCCCGCACCGGCGCCCTGCAATGGCACAAGCAAGGCGTGCCGCACGACACCCACGACTGGGATCTACCGGTGGTCAGCCCGCTGTTCACCGCCACGATCGGTGGCGCCATGAAGAATGTGGTCACGATGGGCGGCAAGGACGGGCTGCTGCGGCTGGTGGATCGCGACACCCGCGATCAGATCTACGAAGTTGCGGTGACCACGCGCACCAACGTCGGCGAAGCGCCGACCGAGGAGGGCACTTACGCGTGCCCTGGTGTGTTGGGCGGTATGGAGTGGAGTGTGCCCGCGCTGAACCCGCGCACCGACGTGATGGTCGCCCCGGCGGTCGATTGGTGTGGGACATTCAAGAAGGACGACGAGCCGCGATTCATCGCGGGCCAGTTGTTCATGGGCGGGTCGTTCACCTACGACCCGATCGAGAAGTCTCGCGGTTGGCTGACCGCCGTCAAAGCCTCTACCGGCGAAGTCTTGTGGAAATATCACGCGTCGCGTCCGATGCTCGCCGCCGTGACGGCCACGGCGGGCGGCGTGGTCTTCACCGGCGAACTGACCGGCGACTTCATCGCGCTCGACGAGTCCGACGGCAAGGTGCTCTATCGCTTCAACTGCGGCGGATCGATCACCGGCGGCGTGATCAGCTATGCGGTGGACGGCAAGCAGTACGTGGCCGTCGTGTCCGGCATGGCGGCCGGGTTCTGGCAGGCGCAGCCGGGTTCGATGACGCTGACGGTGTTTGCGTTGCCGTAGGGCGGTATTCCCGGAGCGATCCGTACGCGCTTCCTAAAGCGGCTTGCTCGGATCGATCAGCGTGCGCCACATGTGCGCGGTCGGGCTGGCGTCGTTTCCCAGGCCTGCCTTTGGCTGGCGGAAGTGACGGCCGATGATGTCGGTGAAGGGTTCCACCGACCAGGTCGGATTCTTTTCGAAGCTGTAGTCGTCGAACAGCGTGATGTTACGGGCGCGCATGTACCACTTGTGCTGGCGTGCATGCTCGTGCGCCGCGGCGATGTACTCGGGCGGTTGATAGTCCTCGCCGAACATCTTCACGTACATCTGCGGGTATGCGTAGCCCACCGATTCGTCGGCGTAGTAGCGCAGCGCCTGGTGGTAGCGGATCGCCCAGGAGACTTTCTCCGACACATAGGGCTCGACCAGTTGCGCGCCCCACCAGCCGTGATCGGGCCGGGCCACCGCCTGGCCGATATCGTGCAGCAGGCACGCCAGCACGGTTTCCTCGTCCATGCCGGCTGCGAGGGCTGCCGCGGCGCTCTGCGTGCAGTGCCCTGCCGCCGCGATCGGCAGGCCGAACTTGGGCGTGTTCAGCCGCAGGTTGAAGATGTCCGACAGCGTCGGTTGCGCGGGCATCGGGGTATCGGGTTCAGGCGGCCGCGTGCGGGCAAAAGCGGTGCCGATTTCCTGCAGGGTTTCCAGCCGTTCGTCGCTCATGGCGGTCCTCGTTTCGGAGTCGGGAGCCCAGTCGCGATTGTCGCTCATTCGGGCCATGTAAAAATTGCGGGAGGCAGTGACAAGCTCAGTCGCGAATCTTGCGACAGAGTGCCTCCAAGGTCGAAGGATTCGAACATCGACACTCCCAGACCGTCATCACCCGCCAACCAAGCCCCCTCAACGCGATCGCCTTGCGTTTGTCGCGTGCCCGATTGTCGGTGATCTTCCGATCCCAGAACCCGGTGTTGGTCTTCGCCCGCGTCGATCCATGGCTGCAGTGGTGGCCGTGCCAGAAACAGCCGTGTACGAACACCACGGTCCGGTGTCGGGGCAGGACGATATCCGGGGTCCCGGGCAACTCGCGAACATGAATCCGGAACCGCAGTCCGGCCGCATGCAGGAACTTCCGTACGGCCAGTTCCGGGGCGGTATCCTTGCGCCCGATATGCCGCATCAGCATCGAGCGTTGTGTCGGTGTCGTCATCGATCTTGCGAATGGACGGGGCTATGAACGGACCAACGATTCTCGCGCGCAGCATGAGCACGGCCACCAAGCGTGGTCAGATGCGGTAGCTTGGCAGTATCACTCCCGCAGCGACAGCCATTCGAAAGTGGCTTGCTGGGCGGTGCTGTTCGATTTGCTATGTGAATGCGATATCCTGCGACGCCACGCTGAGCAGGGGTTGATCGGGTTCGGCATTAACCACGTGATGGTGGGGCCGATCAACAAGACGCTCGACCTGGTCGTCACCGTGGTTCCGTCTGCTCGCCGGACCGGTCGCCGGTTCGCTTTCCACGAGCTTGTCGAGCGCTACGGAATTCCGCTGAACGAAGAAGAGCGTAGTGCGTTGAGCAGCCTGCCGGTCTTCCTGGAAGACACTAGCGAAGACGTGTTCGAGGCCGCCATCGCGCTGGAGGCGAAGGCCTGCATGACCGAGCACCTCAAGTCGATTCCGCGCCTGCATGCGGAAATCCTCGCGACCGGGTACCTGGCCAAAAAAGCCGCGCCGCGATGCATCACGGTTTCGTATTCACTGGTGAACGGGGCCGATTGCTTCACCAGCCCCGGAGGCAAGGGCAAGATCAACCGGCATAACCAACCCGAAGATGCTCGTCGGGTGGTGGCCATGATCGGCACCGCCTTGCCGCTGGTGCGCGATACGAAGGATTTCGGTTTCGATGCCATCGGGACGACGGTCGTCGACTGCCGCAACGACGGCAGCCCGGTCACCGTGATGTCGGTGTTTCCGGCACCTCGGACAACGGACCATCACCACTACGAGCGGATGATTCGTACGATCTGCTCGGAGTACCGCAGTCGCTTTCACCAGCGGTCCTGATCGGTTGTCAGATGACCCCCCCAGGCTTCCTGCGGTCGCCACCCCCATGGGGGGCAGCACCCTTGAGAGCGGCCCGGCGGGTGCTAAGCCGCGAGGAGTTCCAACTGCCGAGGGCGAGTCTGTTCGATCGAGCCGCCCATGCGCTCGGCGTGCCGCTCGATGGCATCGATGAACCCGGGCTCGAAACGCAGTTTGGCGCGCCGGGTACGGCCCA
>JANMWG010000302.1:0-3212 GCA_031393885.1 Betaproteobacteria bacterium
ACTGGCGGGTTTCTCGCTGGCGGGACGACGAGCGCTCGTTACCGGTGGTGGTCGCGGCATCGGTCGCGCGCTTGCCCTTGGCCTCGCGGCTGCCGGCGCCCGTGTGGTGGTCGCCGCCCGCACCGATGGCGAGATCGAACACACGGTCGAGCTCATCACCCAGGCCGGCGGTGAAGCGCACGCGGCGCATCTGGACGCCGCCGATGTCGCCAGTTGCGGCGAGGCGGTTGCGCACACCGTGGCCGTGCTCGGTGGCATCGACCTGCTGGTGAACAACGCCGGCACCGAGCAGGTGCGGGCCTCGCTCGAGGTGGACGACGCGTTGTGGGACCGCATCCTCGATACCAACCTCAAGGGCGTCTTCTTCTGCAGCCAGGCGGCAGCGCGGGCGATGGCGGGAGGCGGCGCGATCATCAACCTGTGTTCGCTCACCTCGGCTGTGGGGGTGCCAACGGCCGCCGCCTACGGCGCTTCCAAAAGCGGACTGGCCTGACCCGCGCGCTCGCCACCGAATGGGTGACAAGGGGCATTCGCGTCAATGGCATTGCGCCGCGGTACTTTCGGACGGCGCTCACCGAGCGCGTTCTACGCCGATCCCGCGTGGCAGGCGGCGACGCTGCCGAAGATTCCGATGGGGCGCTTCGGCGAACTCGATGATCTGGTGGGTACCGCGGTGTTCCTTGCCAGCGATGCGGCGCGCTATCTCACCGGGCAGTGTCTGTATGTGGACGGTGGGTATATGGCGTCGATCTGACTGGGCTCTATTTCGGCGGTGACGTAACCCGCCCGCTTCCCTAGAATCGGCGGTTCCGCCGTCCGGCAGCACCCTCCTGCTTCCCCATCATGAACGACATCGCCTTCAAGCCTGTTGCCTTCCACGAGCTGGCAACGCTCTCGCCAGAAGCCCGCGCGCAGCTCATGCGCCGCACCGAGGCCGATCTTGCCGGCTATCTCGCCAAGGTGGAACCCATCGTCGAGGCGGTGCGCACCGAGGGTGACCGCGCCATCGTCCGCTTCGCCCGCGAGATCGACAAGGTCGAGATTCCGCCCGACGCCATCGCGGCGACGCCGGCAGATTTCGATCGCGCGTTCGATGCTGTGGACCGCGAAGTTGTCGAAGCCATCGAATACGGCGTCGAGAACATCCGCCGCTTTCATCAGGAGCAGAAACCGGAGTCGATGTGGATGATGGAGGTGCGGCCCGGTGCCTTCGCCGGTGACCGCTGGCTGCCGATCCCGTCGGTGGCTTGCTATGTGCCGCGCGGCAAGGGCGCGTTTCCGTCGGTGGTGATGATGACCACCGTGCCTGCTGTGGTGGCCGGCGTGCCCGACATCTGCATCGTCACGCCGCCCGGCCCCAACGGCGGCTTCGATGCTGCGACGCTGGTGGCCGCGAAGATCGCCGGGGTGCGCCACGTCTACCGCGTGGGCGGCGCCGTCGCGGTGGCGGCGGTGGCCTACGGCACCGACACCATTGAGCGCTGCGCCAAGATCGTGGGCCCCGGCAGCCCGTGGGTGGTGGCGGCGAAGCGATTGCTCGCTGGCGTGCTCGACACCGGCGTGCCGGCAGGCCCGAGCGAATCCATCGTGCTGGCCGACGACACGGCCGATGGCGCGCTCGCCGCGCTCGACCTGCTGATCGAATCCGAGCACGGTCCCGATTCCTCCGCCTATCTCGTCACCGCCAGCCGCGTCGTGGCCGAGGCCGCGCTCGCCGCGATTCCGCAGCACTGGAAGCACATGGGCAAGCAGCGCATCGAGTTCTCGTCGACGGTGCTGGGCGGGCCACGCGGTGGCATCGTGCTCGCGCCCGACATGGAAGCCGCCTGCGCCTTCGTCAACGACTACGCCCCCGAGCACCTCGGTATTCACAGCGACGAGCCCTATGCCTGGCTGGGCAGGATCACCAACGCCGGCGAGATCCTGCTCGGCAGGCACACGCCCATCACCCTGGGCAACTTCGTGCTGGGCCCGAACGCCGTGCTGCCCACCAGCGGCTGGGCGAAGACCTTCTCGCCGCTATCCACCTTCGACTTCATGAAGCGCTCGTCGATCGGCCACGTGACCGGCGCCGGCTACGCCGAGATGGCGCGGCATGCGCGCGTGCTCGCCGCCTATGAAGGCTTCGAGGCGCACGCCAATGCGGTCTCGGAATTGCGCGACCGGCTGTTGAAAAAGCCCTGACCCATTTTGCTGCTGCGAGACCAGATCCCGATGACGACCTACACCGCACCAAACCCAAACTTTGCCAATGTCACCCGCAATGGCGTGCTGTCGATGCCGGTGGTGAAGTGGTACGGCTTCGATTTCGGCCGCATCGAACCGGGCGCGACCGAGCTGGTGCTGCCTTATCGCGACGACCTCAGTTTCAAGCCCGGCGTGTTCCAGGGCACGATCCCCGGGGCGCTCGCCGACTTTGCCGGGGCGTCGAGCGCGTTCACGCTATTGCCTGCGGGCTGGATGCTGTCCACCGTCGACTACGACGTGAAGCTGATTGCCCCCGCCATCGGCGACCATCTCATCGCCCGTGGCCGGGTGATCAAGCCCGGCTCGACGCTGAGCTTTGCGGCGGCCGACGTCTTCGTGGTGAAGGGCGGCGTCGAGACCCTGTGCTGCGTGGCCTTCGTGACCACGCGCAACTTCGAAGTGCGGTAGCCGCGCCACTATCCCGGCCGCGGCGCCGGCTGGCGTCACAAGCCGGTGAGGTAGTGTGCCAGGGCGTCGATCTGCTCGTCGGTCAGGTTCTTGACGGTGGCGGCCATCACGCCTTCATCGCTGGTGCGCACGCCATCCCGATACTCCTTGAGCTGCTTGATGATGTACGGGTACTTCTGGCGTGCCACCCGCGGAAACTCGGCCAGCCCCTTGAACCCCTTCTGGTGGCAGGCAACGCATTGGGCTTCGTCGGCCACCTTCTTGCCCTGGGCCACCAACGCCGGATCGGTCTGGAAGCGATCGCGCGCCATGGTCTGGAACGCGTAGTACTCGGCGAGTTCCTTCGCGTCGTCCTCAGTGAGAATGCCCACCGACGACGACATCATCGCGTTGACCCGCACACCGGTCTTGAACGCCATGATCTGCTTGTAGAGATACTCCTTGGTCTGACCGGCGAGGTTCGGATAGATGGGCGAACTCGAGTTGCCGTCGGTGCCGTGGCAGTGGGCGCAGGAGGCGGACTTGGCGGCCAGGGCGGCGGGCGAGATGGCCAGGGA
>JANMWG010000122.1:0-1624 GCA_031393885.1 Betaproteobacteria bacterium
CGACGAATCGGCATGGTGATCTCCTGGACTGGAGATCCGATTGTCTTCAGGGTTGCGACAAGTTGTGTCGCATACGGACAGAACGGGTTATCTGGGCCAGGACTTTGCGGGGGCTTCCAGCGCTGGTGTGATGCCCTTGAAACCGGCCGTTTCGTCTTGCACGGCCCGGCAAGACCGCGATGATCGTGGTCGACATGCAGAATGACTTCGTCGCCGATGGCGCGAAGCTGCAGTCCAAACAGGCGCACGCGATGGTGCCGAAGTTGGCCGCGACCTTGCGGTTCTGCCGTGAACAGGGCATTCGCGTGATCTACACGACCCATGCTCCCCGCCGGGACGGCTGCGACATGGGCCCGTACGACGACCTGTATCCGCCGATCGCGGACCGGTCGTCGCTGGTCGATGGCACCGACGGCATCGAAATCGACCGCGATCTCGCGCCTGCGCCGGGCGAGCACGTCATCAAGAAGCACCGCTACAGCGCTTTCTTTGCCACCGACACGGACCTGATCCTGCGCGAATGGAGTGTGAACTCGGTGGTGATCGCCGGCACGACCACCGAGAACTACTGCCATGCCACGGCGCGCGACGCCATGTTGCACAACTACAAGGTGGCGTTTCTCTCCGATGCGACCGGGACGTTCGACTATCCCGACGTGGGATGGGGCGCGATGAGCGCCGCCGAAGTGCACAAGAGCACGCTCACGATCCTGGCGTTTTCGACGGCACACGTCATGACGGTGGACGAATTCCGGGCGCTCGCCGACGCCAGGACGGCCCAGGCCAAGGAAGCCGTGGCGGCGTGAGTTGCTCGAAGCCTTGTGATGGCCGGCGAGGTTCTTCCCATGTGCTGATGTCGTCTCCGGGTAGATTGTTGGATCTATGGTCGAAGCATCGCATTTGCGCTACATTAATCTCATGAAGACAGCGACGATCCCGGCAATTCGTGTCGAACCCGACCTGCGCGACGAGGTCAAGCAGGTGCTGCGCGATGGCGAAAGTCTTTCCGCCTTCGTCGAGGCCTCCGTTCGTGACAATGTCAGGCGGCGAAAAGATCATGCTGCGTTCCTGGAGCGCGGCATCGCGTCTCTCGAGGCTGCGAAGCGCAGCGGGCAATACGTCAGCGCCGCCACTGTTGTCCGCAAGCTGGAAGATCGTCTTTCCGAGGCAAGGGCCGGCAAGCGCGGCCGGTCATCCGTCGAGCCTGAATGACCTATGCGGTTCTCCTGAGCCGGGAGGCGCAAGAGGATCTGGAGCGGTTGTTCGACTTTGTGCTCGAGCGGGAACTCGCGCGCGCGACCGGTAATCTCGAACTGGCAGAGCAGGCATTGACTGCGATCAAGGCCGGGCTGGGCGTATTGGAACGCTTTCCCTTCACTTGTCGCAAGGCGGCAGACAGCCCCTTCTTGCGAGAGATCATCATTACATTCGGTAGCACCGGCTACGTGGCTCTCTTCGAAGTGATCGACGACAAGACCGTCGTCGTTGGCGCTGTGCGCCATCAGCGCGAAGACGACTATCACTGAGGAACGTTGCCGCGTGCCCAAGAAAAAAGCCACCGTTGGCGGTGGCTTCGAATGATGGTGGTGCGCCGTTTACTACCGAATGATTCGCTATTGGTGCC
>JANMWG010000370.1:0-1713 GCA_031393885.1 Betaproteobacteria bacterium
CACGATGCCGTCAAGGACTACGACGCGGTGATGTCGAGCCGCGCCGACCTGTAGGAAGTGTTCGGTCCCGGCACCGAATGGCCGGCCGACACGCTCACGCTGGAACAGGACATCATCGACCTCGGCTGGCATCACAAGGAGTTCCAGATCCACGCCTCGTTCACCTACACGGTGGTCGCGCTCGATGAATCGAAGGTGCTCGGCTGCGTGTACCTGTTTCCGCCGACCCACGACGGCTGCGACGCCGACGTCGTCTACTGGGTTCGCAGTTCGGAACTGGCGACCGGCCTGGAAGCACACCTCGGGCAGCGGCTGCGGCAGTGGCTGGCGAACGAGTGGCAGTTCGCGCAGATTGCGCTGCCATGGCGGTCGCCCGATCGGGAGACGCTGCCGGCACGGAGCGAATGACGCATACCCCCCGGAATCCCGCATTCGGCAGGCGGAACGGCACCGGCGGTCGATGAGTCGTTGTTTTAGATAACAGACTTATCCTAAAATAACGGCCATCTTTAATTTAGGTTGCCTCTCCCGATGAAGCGCGCGTTGCAAGGCAGCTACTTCAAGGTTGCCACCGCTGGTGAAGCGTTCAAGGCCTTCATCCCGGCGCCTCTGCCGCCGCACCCCGCCATCGCCTGGAGCCCGGCGCTGCGGGACCGTTTCGACGGCGCTCTGGTCGCCCTCGGCAGGCTCGACGCCGTGACCGAACTGCTCCCGAATGCGGACCTGCTGCTCTACAGCTTCGTGCGCAAGGAAGCCGTACTCTCATCGATGATCGAGGGCACGCAATCCTCTCTCGCGGACCTGATGCTCTTCGAACTCGATGAGCAGCCGGGTGTGCCGCTGGAAGACGCGCGCGAGGTGAGCCGATACGTCGCGGCACTGGAACACGGACTCGACCGTCTGCGTGGCGGCTTTCCCCTGTCGTTGCGCCTGCTGCGCGAAGTGCACAAGGTGCTGATGGGACAAGGCCGCGGGTCGAGGCTGACGCCGGGCGAGTTTCGCCGCAGCCAGGTGTGGATCGGTGGTACGCGCCCGGGCAACGCGGTGTTCGTGCCGCCCCCCGCCAATGAGCTGGATGAGTGCCTCAAGCACTTCGAACGCTTCCTGCACGATCAGCCCGAGCCGACGCCGCCACTGGTCAAGGCCGCGCTGGCCCATGTGCAGTTCGAGACCATCCACCCTTTTCTCGACGGCAACGGGCGGGTCGGCCGGTTGCTGATCGCGCTGCAACTCGCGGCCGACGGCCTGATGCGCGAGCCGCTCCTCTATCTGAGTCTCCACTTCAAGGAGCACCGGCAGACCTACTATGACCTGCTGAATGCCGTGCGCCTGTCGGGCGATTGGGAAACCTGGCTGGAGTTCTTTGCCGATGCGGTGGTGGCGAGCGCGACGCAGGCCTCGACATCGGCCAAACGGCTGCTGGAGCTGGCCTCAGCGGACAGCCTGCGCATCCAGGGGCTGGGGCGCGCCACGGCGTCCGCCCTGGCCATCCATCGCGTGCTGCAGCGCCAGCCGATCGCCACGGCGGCATCGCTGGCCGCCGCGACCGGACTCACGCCACCGACGGTCAACAAATCGCTGGCGCATCTGGAGCGCATCGGCGTCGTTACCGAGATCACCCGCCGTCAGCGAGGGCGCGTGTTCAGCTACTCCCGCTACGCAGAGATCCTCAATGAAGGCATGGGATTGCCGGACCGAGGCACCGCGCAATGA
>JANMWG010000425.1:0-5766 GCA_031393885.1 Betaproteobacteria bacterium
CCGGCCCAAAGGGTCTGGGCCACGAGTTCGGGATCGAGGAACTCGTCGCGAAACAGCCCCCGCGAGATGCAGTCGGCGATCACCGAGACGTACAGGGCATAGGCATCGGTGTTGGGATCGCCGCGCCCGGCCTCCAGCGCCTCCGACTTTGCGCCCGCGGGCATGCGCGTCATGAACATCAGCCGGTAGTGGTTGGGCTGGTCGTACGCCATGTCCATGTAGGCCAGGCCCAGCGTGCGCAATCGCTCGAGGGGTGTGCACTTGGCCAGGGCCGGCTGGAAGGCGTCGAGCAGAACCGCGACGTCGTCCTCGACCAGTGCCCGGACCATGTCGTCTTTGTCCTGGAAATACTTGTAGATCGCCGCCGGCGAGTATTCGATCGCATCGGCAACGCGCCGCAGGGTCACGGCTTCGTAGCCTTCCTTCGCGAACAGGCACCGCGCCGCCTCCATGATCCGGACGCGCATCTCTTCGCGCTCGCGCGCGCGCCGCTCGGTGATTCCCAAGGGTCCCCCGACTTCCGTTAACCAGAAAACTGTTGACGAAATAAACGTAGTTCACTATTGTGAACAACGTTCACTCTAATGTGTTTGTTCGCCACGGAAACGTAGATTAAGTCGATCCCGTGACTTTGCCAAGACATTGAGTGAAAAGGTTTTGCAAGCAGGCGGACCGCCCGGCTCGGGACACGGCAATGGCCCGAACGCCTACGTGGCAATCACAAACAGCCCTGTCCGGCATGTCGTTTCCAGGCCGCCGGACCCGAAAGGAGCCCAAGATGAAACGGATCTCAGAACTTTTCCAAGCGACGCGCCGTTTGCCCGTCGCGCTGTTGCTCGCCGCGAGCGTCGGCATGGTTGCCATCGACGCACAGGCATCGGAGAGCGGTGCCGGTTCACCGCGCGACAGCCGGTGCGAAACGCGCGACACCTGCACCAACCTGATGGCGCCGGCCGCCGATGGGGTGGTTGAAGCCCGGGCCGCTCGTCCCCACCTAGTGTCATAGACGGAGCGTCTGTTCCGTCGAGTACGGCGACCCCGGGCAGCCGGTCGCCGCGAGAACCCCGCATCAGCTGCCCGTTCGAAGTCTCCTCCTCCTCGAGCGCCCCGGGCATCCCCGACCCCAGGCGCTCTTTTTTTGCGTGTCGTCCGGCACCCACTACACTCGGGTTTCTGTTCCAACGGAAGGCCGCGCATGGACTCTCTCCCAACCGCCACCGCCACCGCGGCGCCGCCCTGCGTGATGGTGATCTTCGGCGCTTCCGGCGATCTCACGCAGCGCAAGCTCATTCCCGCCCTCTACAACCTGCATCGCAACGGCTTCCTGCCGAACGAGTTCGCGGTGATCGGGGTTTCCGGCTCGAGTCTGAGCGACGAAACCTTCCGCGAACGTGCCGCGGCGTCGATCAGCCGGCACTGCGAAGACTGCGCCGATGTCGGGTTTCTCGGCACCGCCACGCCGCGTCTGCACTATCTGGCCGGGCGTACCGAAGATCCCGATACCTATCAGCGGCTGAAGGAGCGACTCGAGCAGGTGCACGCCAGCCATGGAACCCGGGGCAACGTGCTGGTGTATCTCGCGGTGCCGCCGGATCAGTTCGCGCCGATCGCGCGTGGTCTGCAAGGGGCCGGCCTGATTGCGCCGGGAGGTGACCGTGCCCCCGACGGCAGCTGGTTTCGCATGGTGGTCGAAAAGCCTTTCGGTCGCGACCTCGCTTCGGCCCGCGCTCTCAACGGCGAGTTGCTTGACTGCATGGACGAGTCGCAGATCTACCGGATCGACCACTACCTCGGCAAGGAGACGGTGCAGAACCTTCTCAGCTTCCGGTTCCTGAACGGGATCTTCGAGCCGATCTGGAATCGCAACTACGTCGATCATGTGCAGGTCACCGTCGCCGAATCCCTGGGTGTCGAGAACCGCGGGCGCTACTACGACACGCAGGGTGCCTTGCGCGACATCGTTCAGAACCACGTCTTCCAGGTGCTGTGCCTCATTGCGATGGAGCCACCGTCTTCTCTCGGCAACGAGGAAGTCCGCAACGAAAAGGTGAAGGTGCTGCGGGCGATGCGCCGACCGCAGGAGGAAGCCTTGCTGCGCGATGCGGTGCGCGGGCAATACAGTGCCGGCATGCTGGGCGGTGAAACCGTGGCCGGCTACCGCGACGAGGCGCATGTCGCGCCCGGATCCGCCACCGAGACTTTCGCTGCGCTGAAGCTGAATATCGACAACTGGCGCTGGGCCGACGTGCCGTTCTACGTGCGCACCGGCAAACGCCTGCCGGCGCGTAACACCCAGATCGTGATCCAGTTCCGTCGCGCGCCGCTCGCCTTGCTGCCGACCGAGACGATGCAGCACGCCAATCGCCTCACCATCCAGGTGCAGCCGCAGGAGCGGATTCAGCTGCGCTTCCAGGCCAAGCGGCCCGGGCCGGGCAACCATCTCGCGCAGGTCGAGATGGCCTTCAGCTACGACGATCTGGGCAGCGACGGGCGTGCCACCGGCTACGAGACCCTGATCCACGACTGCATGGTCGGCAATCGCATGCTGTTCCTGCGCGCCGATATGGTGGAGGAGTCCTGGGATGTCCTGACGCCGGTGATCGACCTCTGGCAGGCGTTGCCGCCCAGGGACTTTCCCAACTATGCGGCGGGCAGCTGGGGGCCGGAGGCCGCGGCACAGATGCTCATCCGGGATGGCCGCCACTGGATCGACCCGGCAGGTACCGGGGCGTAGCAGCCTGCATCGAGCTGCGACAATTAGCCGCAGCCGATGGCATTACCTGCCGCCGGGCTGCCCGCTACACTCTGGCGCATGAAAAATTTCCTGCTCGCAGGTCTGTTCGTCGGCAGCAGCGCCTTGCTCGTCTGCGCGCCCGCCAACGCCGGCTGCGGTTCGGCCTTCTGCACGCTCAACACCACCTGGGACGCTCACGATCTCGAGCGCGGCAGCGGCGCCACCGTGCTCGACCTGCGCTACGAGTTCATCCGTCAGGACCGGCTGCGTGCCGGCAACCGCACGCCGACCCGCGACGAGGCGACCGCCATCGACCATGAAGCGGCCGAGCAGTACACCTACAACCGCCATCTGGTGGCGACGCTCGACCACGCGTTCTCGCCGCGGTGGGGACTCACGGCGCAACTACCGCTGATCAACCGCTCGCACGCGCACATCGCAGACCCCACCGGAACTGCCGAGCCCGAGGCGTGGCAGTTTCGGGAGCGCGGTGACTTGCGCGTCGTCGGGCGCTATCGCCTCGCGGCGTTCGGCACGGCCGGTTCCTCGTTTGCATTGCAGGCCGGACTCAAGTTTCCGACCGGGGAGTACAAGGTCGCCAATGCCGGCGGCGTGGTGGCCGAGCGCATGCTCCAGCCGGGCACCGGCAGCACCGACCTGATTCTCGGTGCCTTGTGGACCACGCCGCACGCCGGCGCCGGAACCAGCCTGTTTGCCCAGATCGCGGTGCAGCACGCGGTGGTGATTCGCGATCAGTACCGCCCGGGTGATCTTTACACGCTGAACCTCGGCGTGCGCCATCCGCTGACGCAGCGGGTGGCTGCCTTGTTCCAGCTCAACGTATTGGCGCGCAATCGCGAGTCCGGCGCCAACGCCGAATCCGCACTGAGCGGCGGGCTCACGCTGCTGGCCAGCCCGGGTCTGGCGGTCGCCATCACCCGCGACATCCAAGCCTACGGTTTCGTGCAGTTACCTTTGTATCGCTATGTCAATGGCGTGCAATTGACCGCCGACTGGGCCGTGGTTACCGGGGCCAGCGTCCGCTTCTGAGGTGGCCCCCCGGCCTGCGCTGCGCTGAGGCTTTCCCAGGGGGCGCACATCCTCGGGGGACACTGCGGTGCTGAGCGCGGCTCGGCCTCGCGTTGCCCTTCTCCGTCACGATCGTACGTTGTGATCCGCGGCCCGCAGCGATAGAGTCGGGTCCGGCTGGATATCACCGGCATCTCGGGGAGAATCGCTTGATCCGCAGCCTGCAGCGGGCACTTTGGTGCGCGGCAATGTGGAGCCTGATTCTGAGTCCAGCGCAGGCGCGGGCCGAGGAGTCGTGGCCGGTCCGTCCGGTGCGGCTGATCGCGCCATTCACCCCGGCCGGCGCCACCGACATTCTGTCGCGCCTCACCGCCGATGCGCTCGGCAAGCGGCTCGGCCAGAACGTCATCGTCGAGAATCGTCCGGGCGCCGGTGCCGTGCTCGGCGGTGAGGTCGTGGCGCGTGCCAATCCCGACGGCTATACGTTGCTGATGGCGCCGTCGACCGTGTATGCCGCGGGTGCCTCGCTGTATGCGCGACCGAAGTTCGACCTGACGCGCGATTTCGCACCGGTGGCGACGGTCGCCTTCGTGCCGCACGTGCTGGTGGTCGATCCGGCCATCGGCGCCGCCGATGTGAAGCAGCTCATCGCCATCGCCAAGGCGAAGCCCGATGGCCTGATCATGGCGTCGCAAGGCGTGGGCACCATCTCGCAGCTCGAAGGCGAGTTGTTCCAGCACATGGCCGGCATCCACATGGTGCATGTGCCGTACAAAGGCAGTGCGCCGGCCCATCTCGATCTGATCGCGGGCCGCGTGAACGTCATGTTCGACAGCGTCGCGGCGACGTTGCAGCACATCCGCTCGGGCAAGCTCCGGGCGCTGGCGGTCACCAACGCCACGCGTATTCCGGCGCTGCCCGACGTGCCCACCATGGCCGAGGCGGCGCTGCCCGGTTACCTGGCTGAATCATGGCTTGGCGTGTTTGCGCCGGCGTCGACACCGAAGCCGGTGATCGCGCGCCTCACCCGCGAGTTGATGCAGATCGCGGCCGACCCCGCATTCCGCCAGCGACTGGCCGAACAGGGCTTCGAATCGCGTTCGATCGGCGCCGACGACTACGCGGCGCTGATGAAACGCGAGACCCGGTATTGGGCCGTGGTCGTCAAGCGCGCCGGCATTTCACTCGACTAGTCACTAACGATGGGACCGCTCGCCGGTATCCGGGTGCTGGATCTGACGCGTGTGTTGGCCGGCCCGCTGGCGGGGCAGATCCTCGCCGATCTCGGTGCGGATGTGGTCAAGGTCGAACGCCCCGGCAGTGGCGACGACACTCGCGCCTGGGGGCCACCGTACCTGCGAGATGCCGCTGGCAACGAAACCCGCGAGAGCACCTATTTCCTGTGCGCCAATCGCGGCAAGCGGTCGATCGCCATCGACCTGGCCCACGCCGATGGTCAGGCGCTGGTGCGAGAACTCGCCGCACGCGCCGATGTGCTGATCGAGAACTTCAAGGTGGGTGACCTCGCCCGTCACGGCCTCGACCATGCCACGCTCACGGCGGCGAATCCGCGACTGGTCTATTGCTCCGTCACCGGCTATGGGCAGACTGGTCCTTATGCGCCCCGGCCCGGATACGACCCGATCGCCCAGGCATTGGGCGGCTTGATGAGCGTGACCGGTGAGCGCGACGACCTCCCCGGTGGTGGTCCGCAACGCGCCGGCATCGCCGTCATCGACGTGATGACCGGGGTGTATTCGGCGCTGGGCATCGTCGCGGCTCTCATGCATCGGCAGGTGAGCGGTCGTGGCCAGCAGGTCGACATGGCATTGCTCGACGTGCAGGTCGCGACCATGGTCAACACCGCGCAGGCGTGGCTCGGTGCCGGCGTCGTCTCCGGTCGCGTGGGCAGCGGTCATCCGAGCGTGGTGCCGTCCCAGATCTTCCACGCGAGCGACGGACACGTGATGCTCACCGCCGGCAACGACGCGCAGTTCGAGCGC
>JANMWG010000438.1:0-17533 GCA_031393885.1 Betaproteobacteria bacterium
GCTGCGGACCTTGGGCTCGAACGACTCCGCCGTCATCGGCTGGAGGTTCACCGGCTTGTACTCGAGCCGGTTGCCTTCGGCATACCACAGGCTGTGCTTGAGCCAGTTGACGTCGTCGCGCTGGTGGAAGTCGGCGCGATCGTGCGCGCCGCGGCTTTCCTTGCGGGCTTCGGCCGACACCAGGGTCGCCACCGCCACCTCGATCAGGTTGTCGAGTTCCAGCGCCTCGATGCGGGCGGTGTTGAAGGTCTTGCTCTTGTCGGCGATGCCGGTGCGGCGCACACGCTCGGCGGTGCGCTTGATCTTGTCGACACCCGATTCGAGCATGTCGGGAAACCGGAACACGCCGCAATGGCCCTGCATGGTACGGCGCATCTCGGCGCCGGCCTCGAACACGCTTTCGCCGCCGGTCTGGCCGTCGAGACGCGCCAGGCGCGCGAGCGCAACATCGCCGGCGTCGGCCGGGAGATCTTTGTGGCCGGGATTCTCGCGCAGGAAGCGGATCATGGTGTCGCCGGACTCCTTGCCGAACACCAGCAGGTCGGTGAGCGAATTGGTGCCCAGACGGTTGGCGCCGTGCACCGAGGCGCAGCCGCATTCGCCGGCCGCGTAGAAGCCTGGAACCGGTTGGTTCGGATCGCCACCCGAGGGCACGACGACCTCGCCGTGATAGTTGGTGGGGATGCCACCCATCTGGTAGTGGCAGGTGGGCACGACCGGGATCGGTTCCTTGACCGGGTCGACGTTGGCGAACTTGCGGGCGATTTCGCGAATGCCCGGCAAACGCTTTTCGATCACGTCGACGCCGAGATGGTCGAGCTTGAGCAGGATATAGTCGGCGTCCTTGCCGGCGCCGCGGCCTTCCTTGATCTCGGTGGCCATGGCGCGCGATACGACGTCGCGGCTGGCGAGGTCTTTCATGTTGGGCGCGTAGCGCTCCATGAAGCGCTCGCCGTTTTTGTTGAGCAGATAACCGCCCTCGCCGCGCACGCCTTCGGTGATCAGCACACCGGCACCGGCGACACCGGTGGGATGGAACTGCCAGAACTCCATGTCTTCGAGCGGGATGCCGGCGCGGGCCGCCATGCCCAGGCCATCGCCGGTGTTGATGAAGGCGTTGGTCGAGGCCGAATAGATGCGGCCGGCGCCGCCGGTGGCGAACAAGGTCGCGCGGGCATGAAACAGCCAGACCTCGCCGGTCTCCATTTCCATGGCGCTCACGCCCAGCACCTGACCGCTGGCGTCGCGGATGATGTCGAGTGCCATCCACTCGACGAAGAACAACGTGTTGGCGCGCACGTTGCGCTGGTAGAGCGTGTGCAGCATCGCGTGGCCGGTACGGTCGGCGGCGCAGCACGAGCGCTGCACCGAGCGCTCGCCGAAGTTCTGCGAGTGCCCGCCGAACGGGCGCTGGTAGATGGTGCCGTCGTCGTTACGGTCGAACGGCATGCCGAAATGCTCGAGTTCGTAAACCGCCTGCGGAGCCGCGCGGCACATGAACTCGATGGCGTCCTGGTCGCCGAGATAGTCGGAACCCTTGATCGTGTCGTACATGTGCCACAGCCACGAGTCTTCGCCCATGTTGCCGAGCGAAGCGCCGATGCCGCCCTGCGCGGCGACCGTGTGCGAGCGGGTCGGAAACACCTTGGACAGCACCGCGACCTTGAGGCCGGCCTCGGCGAGTTGCAGTGAGGCGCGCATGCCGGCGCCGCCGGCGCCGACGATCACGGCATCGAATTTTCTGCGGGGGATGGTCATCAGTAAAGGCTCCAGAGAATCTGCACCGACCACAACGAGTAGCCGACCAGCAGCAGGACCACCCCGACCTGCGCCACCAGACGCACACCGGCGGAATTCACGTAATCCATGAGGATGTCGCGAATACCGATCCAGGCATGCCAGAACAACGACAACAGGAACAGCAGACTGGCCAGACGCATCCACTGTTGCGAGAACAGGCCGTGCCAATCGCCGTAGTGCGCCGGACGATGGAACAGCACCACGACCAGCATCAGCAGCGCGAACACGGCCATGATCACGGCCGTGACGCGCTGGATCAGCCAGTCGCGCAGACCGTAATGGGCACCGACGACAGCGCGCTTCACCATAGCCAGGCCCCGAACACGACGGTGAGCGCGAGACTCACCCCCACCACCGCGAAGCTGGAAGTGCGGGCGGGCGCAAGGTCGGTGCCGACATCGAGATCGAGCAGGAGGTAGCGGATGCCGGCGCAGAAATGATGCAGGAATGCCCACAGCAGGCCGAGCAGGATGAGCTTGACCAGCGGGTGCGACATGGCATCGATGAAATGCACGTAGCTCGCGGGGGATTGCAGACTCGACTGAAGCAGCCACAACACGAACGGCAGCATCAGGAACATGCCGGCACCGCTTACGCGATGCATGATCGACACGACGGCGGGGATCGGCTGCTTGATCAGCCGCAGGTCTAGATGTTTGGGGCGGGCTTTGGCCATGCGTTGCGCCTTCGGAGGACGGGTCGGGAGTTGACGGGTCTGGAACTCGGAATATCGGCGCGGGGGCGGAGGAATTCAGAGGCTGAGAGTTTTTCGAGCGTGTCCGAGCAGCGCGTCAGAAGGCGTCCGATCTAGGCGCAAAGCGCAGACATAGCCCAGGCTATGGCGAGCATTTGTAACAACGAGCGGGCGCTTTCTGGCGTGATGAGCGGGCATGATCGAAAGACTCTCAGCCTCTCAACCCAGATCGTTCGCGTAGTGGTGCATGCGGGTGTCGCAGAAACCCCGGCGCAACTCCACCGGTATCTCGCCATAAGTATAGGCCACGCGCTCCATCTGCAGCAGCGGCGCGCCGGGCTGCACGCACAGCCGCTGCGCCGTGTCGGCGTCGGCGCAGACCGCCTTGATGCGCTCGCTGCCGCCGACGATCTTCACCCCGAACGCCGACTCGTACAGGCTGTAGAGAAGGCAACCATGTGCCGTAATCGTGGCTATGTCGAGTCCGCGAAAACGCTCGGCGGGCAACCGCACCTCCTCGAACACCACGCAACGGCCGTTGATGGCGAGCGTGCGACGAAGGCGTATCAGCGAGGCGCCCGCGGCCAGTCCGAGCAGGCCGGCGGCAGCCGCGTCGGCGCGCTGCCGCTTGAGGTCGATCAGGGTCGGTTCGAGATCGCGCACGGCTTCGTCATCGGGCGTGACGCGAAGGAACGACAACTGGGTGCCCACGTGAGCGTGAGTCGCCACGAAGGTGCCGCGGCCCTGGCGGCGCACCAGCACGTTTTCGCCGGCCAGCTCGGACACCGCCTTGCGCACCGTGCCCTGGCTGACCTTGTAGCGGTGAGCCAGCTCGATCTCGCTCGGGATCGGCTCGCCGGGCCGCCACTCGCCGGTGGCCAGGCCTTCGGTCAGCAGCGCCTTGATCTGCCGGTACAGCGGCTGGAAAGCCGGCGCCGGCGGGAGGGGTTCTCGCTTTATCATTGCCCCTGTTTGTACCATGGCGTGGGCATTGGTTCCAAGCCATATGCTGTCTTTTATAAGACAGAAGACCTTCGTTGACACGGCGCAGCGTCAGTTCGTATCATTTTGGTCTCGCACAGCCGGGGTGGCCCGTGATGAGCATTGTCGCGTTGCCGCACCTCAACCGTGTCCGGGCGCAGGATTTGTCGGGTTTTGCGCGCCGATCGTTCCCGCCGGCATCGCCATCAAGGGGTAGCACCGCATGAAGAATCCCGTTCGAGTTGCCATCACCGGCGCCGCCGGCCAGATCGGCTACAGCCTGCTGTTTCGCATTGCCAGCGGCCAGATGCTGGGGCCGGATCAACCGGTGATCCTGCACCTTCTCGACATCACCCCGTCGCTGCCTGCCGCCGGCGGGGTCGTGATGGAACTCGAGGATTGCGCCTTCCCGCTGCTCGCCGGCGTGGTGGTCACCGACGATCCGAAGGTTGCCTTCCGAGACGTTTCCTTCGCCCTGTTGGTCGGTGCGAGGCCCCGCAGCAAGGGCATGGAACGCAAGGACCTGCTCGAGGCCAACGGCGCCATCTTCACCACGCAAGGCAAGGCGCTGAACGAGGTGGCGGCGCGCGACGTGCGCATTCTGGTGGTCGGCAACCCCGCCAACACCAACGCCTACATCGCGATGCGCAATGCCCCTGACCTGCCGGCCGCCAACTTCACGGCGATGATGCGCCTGGATCACAACCGGGCGCTGTCGCAGATCGCGGCGCGCACCGCCAAACCGGTCGATGCCGTTCGCAAGATGACCATCTGGGGCAATCACTCAGCCACGCAGTATCCGGATCTGTACAGCGCCGAGATCGACGGCAAGAGTGTGTCCGGCCTGATCGACGACCAGGGCTGGATCGAGCAGACGTTCATCCCCCCGGTGCAGAAGCGGGGTGCCGCCATCATCGAGGCGCGCGGCCTGTCCAGCGCCGCGAGCGCCGCCAACGCCGCCATCGACCACATCCGCGACTGGGTGCACGGCACCCGCGATGGCGACTGGATCACCATGGGCATCCCGGCCGATGGCAGCTACGGCATTCCCGAGGGCTGCCTCTATGGCTATCCGGTCACCTGCCACCACGGCAAGTACCAGATCGTGAAGGGCATCGCCGTATCCGAATTCAGTCGCGCCCGGATGGATACAACGCATCGCGAACTGCTCGAAGAGCGCGACGCCGTCCGGCACCTGCTGGGTTGAACGCAACGACCGGCACAGCCAGCGCCACGCGGGCGGCGCCGGCCACGATATCGGCGCCGCTGGCGCCGGATGAGAGGAGATATCCGTCATGACGCTTTCCGCAACAGCCGGCACGCGCTTTCGCGAGGCGGTCGCCGCCGAGCAGCCGTTGCAGGTGGTCGGGGCCATCAACGCCTACACGGCGCGCATGGCCGAAGCCACCGGCTACCGGGCACTGTATCTGTCGGGCGGCGGGGTCGCCGCCAACTCGCTCGGCATGCCGGATCTGGGCATCAGCACCCTCGAAGACGTCCTCATCGACGTGCGCCGCATCACCGACGCGAGCACGCTGCCGTTGCTGGTCGACATCGATACCGGCTGGGGCGGCGCCTTCAACATCGCCCGCACCATCCGCTCGATGATCAAGGCGGGCGCGGGCGCGGTGCACATGGAAGACCAGGTCAGCACCAAGCGCTGCGGCCACCGCCCCGGCAAGGAAGTCGTCGCCGTGGACGAGATGGTCGACCGCGTCAAGGCCGCCGTCGACGCCCGCACCGATCCGGGCTTCGTCATCATGGCGCGCACCGATTCACTCGCCATCGAAGGCCTGCAGGCGGCGATCGATCGCGCCTGCGCCTACGTCGAAGCCGGCGCCGACATGATCTTTCCCGAGGCGATGACCGAATTGCCGATGTATCGCCAGTTCAAGCAGGTGGTCAAGGTGCCGATCCTGGCCAACATCACCGAATTCGGCCAGACGCCGCTGTTCACCACCGCCGAGCTCGCTTCGGTCGGGGTGGATATCGTGCTCTACTGCTGTTCGGCCTACCGCGCCATGAACGCCGCGGCGCTCGATGTGTACCAGACCATCCGTGCCGAGGGCACGCAGAAGAATCTTATTTCCAGGATGCAGACCCGGGCCGACCTTTACCAGTATCTCGGCTACCACGCCTACGAAGACAAGCTCGACGCCCTGTTCGCCAAGGAGAAAGCCCTGTGAGTACCGAAACCGAGGCGCCGCTGGCCGGCCCCAAACCGAAGAAATCCGTCGCCCTGTCGGGCATCATCGCCGGCAACACCGCACTTTGCACCGTCGGCCGCACCGGCAACGACCTGCACTATCGCGGCTACGACATCCTCGACTTCGCCGATGACGCCTCGTTCGAGGAGATCGCCTATCTGCTGGTGCACGAACACCTGCCCACGCCGGCCGAACTGTCCGACTACCGCGTCAAGCTGAAGGCCCTGCGCGGCGTGCCGGCCGGCCTCAAGGCCGCGCTCGAATGCATTCCGCCGTCGGCGCACCCGATGGATGTCATGCGCACCGGCGTCTCGCTGCTCGGCGCCATGCTGCCCGAGAAGGACGACCACAGCGTCGGCGGCGCGCGCGACATCGCCGACCGCCTGATGGCCTGCCAGGGTTCCATCCTGCTCTACTGGTATCACTGGAGCCACAACGGGCGCCGCATCGAGACCGAGACCGACGACGACTCGATTGCCGGTCATTTCCTGCATCTGCTCCATGGCAAGGCACCGTCGGCCCTGTGGGTGCATGCGATGCAGACCTCGCTCAACCTCTACGCCGAGCACGAGTTCAACGCGTCCACCTTCACCGGCCGCGTCATCGCCGGCACCGGGTCCGATCTGTATTCGGCCATCACCGGCGCCATCGGCGCGTTGCGCGGCCCCAAGCACGGTGGCGCCAACGAGGTCGCGTTCGAGATCCAGAACCGCTACCACACCGCGGACGAGGCCGAAACCGACATCATCCGGCGCGTGCAGAACAAGGAGATCGTGATCGGCTTCGGCCATGCGGTCTACACGATCGCCGATCCGCGCAACAAGATCATCAAGGAGGTCGCGCGCCGCCTCTCGCGCGACGCCGGCAGCATGAAGCTGTTCGACATCGCCGAACGCCTCGAGACCGTGATGTGGCGCGAGAAGAAGATGTTCCCCAACCTCGACTGGTTCAGCGCCGTCAGCTACAACATGATGGGCGTGCCCACCGCGATGTTCACGCCGCTGTTCGTGATCTCGCGCACATCGGGCTGGGCTGCACACGTGATCGAGCAGCGCATCGACGGCAAGATCATCCGCCCCGGTGCCAACTATGTCGGCGAGGAGAATCGCAAGTGGGTGCCGATCGCGAAGCGCAAATGACATCCGCCCCGGCTCCGATCCGCAGTCCCCTGCCCTACTGACTTCGAATTTTCCTGGAACCCGCCATGTCCGCACACATTTCCAACGTACGACCGAAGGCCGACAAGGTGCTGGCCGATATCGTCGACTATGTCACCAAGGTCGAGATCACCAGCAAGCAAGCGTACGAAACCGCGCGCTATTGCCTGATGGACACGCTGGGCTGCGGTTTCGAGGCGCTCGAATACCCGGCGTGCACCAAGCTGCTCGGCCCGATCGTCCCGGGCACGGTCGTGCCCAACGGCGCCCGGGTCCCCGGCACCTCGTTCCAGCTCGACCCGGTGCAGGCCGCGTTCAACATCGGCGCCATGATCCGCTGGCTCGACTTCAACGACACCTGGCTCGCGGCCGAATGGGGCCATCCGTCCGACAACCTGGGCGGCATCCTCGCGGTGGCCGACTGGCTTTCCCGCACCGCGGTCGCCGCGGGAAAGAAGCCGCTGACCGTGCACGATGTCCTCACCGGCATGATCAAGGCGCACGAGATCCAGGGCTGCATCGCGCTCGAGAACAGCTTCAACAAGGTCGGGCTCGATCACGTCGTGCTGGTCAAGGTGGCATCGACCGCGGTCGTTGCGCAGATGCTGGGCCTCACGCGCGACGAAATCATCAACGCGGTGTCGCTCGCCTGGGTCGATGGCCAGTCGCTGCGCACCTATCGCCACTCGCCGAACACCGGCTCGCGCAAGAGCTGGGCGGCGGGCGACGCGACGTCCCGCGCGGTGCGCCTGGCGCTGATCGCGCGCACCGGCGAGATGGGTTATCCGTCGGTGCTGTCGGCCAAGGGCTGGGGCTTCTACGACGTGCTGTTCAAGGGCAACGCCTTCCAGTTTCAGCGACCCTACGGCAGCTACGTCATGGAAAACGTGCTGTTCAAGATCTCGTTCCCCGCGGAGTTCCACTCGCAGACGGCGGTGGAATGTGCGATGCAGCTCCACGAGCAACTGCGCGAGCTCGGCCGCAAGCCCGAAGACATCAAGAAGATCACCATCCGCACCCACGAGGCCTGCATCCGCATCATCGACAAGAAAGGCCCGCTCGACAACCCGGCCGACCGCGACCACTGCATCCAGTACATGGTGGCGGTGCCGATCCTGTTCGGCCGCCTGACCGCCCAGGACTACGAAGACGGCGTCGCCGCCGATCCGCGCATCGACAAGCTGCGCGACCGCATCGTGTGCGTCGAAGACAAGGCCTACACCCGCGACTATCACGACCCGGCCAAGCGCTCGATCGCCAATGCGCTCACGGTCGAGTTCACCGACGGCAAGAAACTCGCCGAGATCGTGTGCGAGTACCCGATCGGGCACAAGCGCCGCCGCAAGGAAGGCATGCCGGTGCTCGTCGACAAATTCAAGACCAACCTCGCCCGGCGTTTTCCAGCGAAACAGCAGGCCGCCATTCTCGATCTGTGCATGAACGCCAAGCGTCTCAGCGCCACGCCGGTGCATGAGTTCGTCGACCTGATGATGATCTAGCGCGAGGACCCGCCATGAGCCACAACCTGTTCGCCTCCAAGCAATCGTTCAAGATCGGCAGCCGCAGCGCCTCGTTCTACTCGCTGGCAGCGCTCGAGCGCGCCGGGCTGGGCGCGGTCTCGCGCCTGCCGGTGTCGATCCGCATCGTGCTCGAGTCGGTGCTGCGCAACTGCGACGGCAAGAAGGTCACCGAAGAGCATGTGCGGCAGCTCGCTGCCTGGAAACCCAACGCCGAACGCACCGACGAGATTCCGTTCGTGGTGGCGCGCGTGGTGCTGCAGGACTTCACCGGCGTGCCGCTGCTCGCCGATCTGGCGGCAATGCGCAACGTGGCCGCGAGCATGGGCAAGGATCCGAAAACGATCGAGCCGCTGGTGCCGGTCGACCTCGTGGTCGACCACTCGGTGATGATCGACCACTTCGGCAGCAAGGACTCGCTCGATCTGAACATGAAGCTCGAGTTCCAGCGCAACCGCGAGCGCTACGAATTCATGAAGTGGGGCATGCAGGCGTTCGATACCTTCGGCGTCGTGCCGCCGGGATTCGGCATCGTCCACCAGGTCAATCTCGAATACCTCGCCCGCGGCGTGCACCACAAGGGCGGCGTCTACTATCCCGACAGCCTGGTCGGCACCGACAGCCACACCACCATGATCAACGGCATCGGCGTGGTCGGCTGGGGTGTCGGCGGGATCGAGGCCGAGGCGGGCATGCTCGGCCAGCCGGTCTACCTCCTCACGCCGGATGTCGTCGGCGTCGAACTCAAAGGCAAGCTGCGCGAAGGCGTGACCGCGACCGACCTGGTGCTCACCGTCACCGAGATGCTGCGCAAGGAGAAGGTGGTCGGCAAGTTCGTCGAATTCTTCGGCGCCGGCACGGGCTCGCTGGCCGTGCCCGACCGCGCGACGATCGCCAACATGGCGCCCGAGTACGGCGCCACCATGGGCTTCTTTCCGGTCGACGCCAAGACCGTCGATTACTTCGCCGGCACCGGGCGCACCAAGACCGAGATCGCCGCCTTCGAAGCTTATTTCAAGGCGCAGGGCATGTTCGGCATTCCGGTGGCGGGCGACATCGACTACACCAAGGCGATCAGCCTCGATCTCGCCACGGTCGCGCCGTCGCTGGCGGGTCCTAAGCGTCCACAAGACCGCATCGAGATCGGCAACGTCAAATCGGCTTTCGCGGCGCTGTTTTCCAAGCCGGTTGCGGCCAATGGCTTCAACCAGCCGGCCGACAAACTGGCAACACCGTATTCGCTCGCCGATGGCACCGAGCTGCGCAATGGCGACGTGCTGATCGCCGCCATCACGTCGTGCACCAACACATCGAACCCGGGTGTGCTGCTGGCGGCGGGATTGCTCGCGAAGAAAGCGGTCGCGGCCGGCCTGACGGTCAAGCCACACGTCAAGACCTCGCTCGCGCCCGGCTCGCGGATCGTCACCGAATACCTGACCAAGGCCGGCCTGCTGCCCTACCTCGAGAAGCTGGGCTTCAACGTTGCCGCCTACGGCTGCACCACCTGTATCGGCAACGCCGGCGACCTCACGCCCGAGATCAACGAAACCATCACCCGCAACGACCTGGTATGCGCTGCCGTGCTGTCGGGCAATCGCAATTTCGAAGCACGCATCCACCCCAATCTCAAGGCCAACTTCCTCGCGTCCCCGCCGCTGGTGGTGGCCTACGCGATCGCAGGCACCATCACGCGCGACCTCATGACCGAGCCGGTTGGCAAGGGCAAGGGCGGCAAGGACATTTTCCTGGGCGACATCTGGCCCACCAGCGACGAGGTGCATGCGCTGATGAAGTTCGCCATGAACCCGGTCGCGTTCCGCAAAAATTACGGCAAGGTCAAATCCAGCCCCGGCGAGCTGTGGGACAAGATCGAAGGCGTCACCGGTCAGATCTACAACTGGCCGGTGTCGACCTACATCGCCAAGCCGCCGTTCTTCGACGGTTTCTCGCTCCAGCCCGCTACGGCAGGCGCCACCTCCATTCGCGGCGCGCGAGCGCTGGGCGTGTTCGGCGACTCCATCACCACCGACCACATCTCGCCGGCTGGTTCGATCAAGGATTCATCGCCCGCGGGCCAGTGGCTGACCGCCCACAAGGTGGGCAAGGCCGACTTCAACAGCTACGGCTCGCGCCGCGGCAACCACGAAATCATGATGCGCGGCACGTTTGCCAACGTGCGGATCAAGAACCTCATGGTGCCGCTCGAGGCCGACGGCTCGCGCATCGAGGGCGGCATCACCTGCTTCCAGCCGTCGGGAGAACAGATGTTCATCTACGACGCCGCCATGCGCTACGTAAAGGCCGGCACGCCCACCATCGTGTTCGGTGGCGAGGAGTACGGCACCGGCTCGTCGCGCGACTGGGCCGCGAAGGGCACCCAACTGCTCGGGGTGAAAGCGGTGATCGCGCGCAGCTTCGAGCGCATCCATCGCTCGAACCTCGTCGGCATGGGCGTGCTGCCGCTGCAGTTCAAGGGCACCGACAGCGCCGAGTCACTCGGCATCCGCGGCGACGAACTGTTCGACGTCACGGGTATGGACGACATCAAGCCGCAGCAGGACGTGGTGCTCGGCATCACCACCGCTGCCGGGGTGCGCAAGGAAGTGAAGGTGCTGCTGCGGATCGACACCCCGATCGAGGTCGACTACTACCGCCACGGCGGCATCCTGCCGTACGTGCTGCGCGAACTGCTCGCCGCGTGACGAGATCCGGCTTCAGCGCCGGGAGCCCCGAATGCTCCCGGCACTGAAACCGGCATGAGGATGGGGATGGTGTCGGGCGTCGCCCCATGAGCGCCCCCGCAGGCCTGCTGTAGCGCCGCCTCGCGACGCCGCCGCCCGGCGCTCAGGCGGCGGCGCTCACCCTCAGGGCCAGTTCCGGGACATAGCTCGCGAGCGGCTTCTCCGGGTGCGCATTGATGTAGATCGCGCAAGCCACCCTCAGTAGCGAGGCGAAGCTGGAGATCTCGTCGTGGCGCGCCTGCATCTCGGTGTAGAGCTTGCCGATGAAGCGCGGGGTCGACATGCCTTCGTTCGTGGCCGCGGCATCGAGCACCCGCCAGAACAAGCGTTCGAGGCAGATGCTGGTGACGAAGCCGGACAGACGCAGCGAGCGCTTCTCGCGCGCATAAAGATTCGGGTCCTGGCCCGAATACAGGTTGCACATGACTTTCCTCCCGCAGCAATGCGCCATCCTCGCAGTTGGCTGTTGGCCGCCATGACTGCTGGAATTCCAGATGCTACGGTAGTCGCCCGCCGCGGGCACGTCAACGCGGCATCTGCCGCCGACACGCGGCATCTGTGCCGACACGCGCCAGAAAAAAGGCCCGGTTGCCCGGGCCTCGATGACCAGCGTTGCTGCCTGTGGCCGGGGTCAGATCTCCTTCGCCGCCATCTGCTTGGCGATGTACTCGGCCTGGCGGATGGCCAGGGCAACGATCGTCAACGTCGGATTCTCGGCGGCGCCGGTGGTGAACTGGCTGCCGTCGGACACGAACAGGTTCTTGATGTCGTGCGTCTGGCCGAACTTGTTCACCACGCCGTCGCGCGCGTTGGCGCTCATGCGATTGGTGCCGAGGTTGTGGGTCGAGGGGTACGGCGGCGTGCGGTAGGTCTTGACGGCCCCGACCGACTCATAGAGCGCCGACCCCTGCTGGAACGCATGGTTGCGCATCGCGAGATCATTCGGATGATCGTCATAATGCACGTTCGCCACGGGCTGGCCATTTGCATCCTTGACCTTGGCGTTGAGCGTGACGCGATTCGAAGCCTGGGGCATGTCTTCGCCCACGATCCACATGCCGGCCATGTTGGCGTAGCGGTCGAGCCCGAAGGTCACATCGCGACCCCAGGCACCCGGCTCGAGGAACGCCGCGATGAACGGCAGGCCGAGCGACAGCGTCTCCATCTCGTAGCCACCGACGAAGCCGCGCTTGGTGTCGTGCCGTGACTCGTCAGCAACGATGCCCGCCATGGTGGTGCCGCGATACATGTGCACCTCGCGGTCGAACACGGCGTAGACCGACGCGGTCAGGTGGCGCATGTAGTTGCGCCCCACCTGCCCCGACGAATTCGCGAGCCCGTCCCTGAACATGTTCGAGGCCGAGTTGAGCAGGAGCCGCGGCGACTCGATCGAGTTGCCGGCGACGCATACCGCGCGCGCCTTCTGCATCTGGATCTTGCCGCTCTTGTCGGCATACTCCACCCCGCTCACCTTGCCTTTGGCGTCGTGCAACACACGCAGCACCATCGCGTTCGGCCGCACTTCCATGTGGCCGGTGGCCTCGCCCTTCGGGATCTCGGTATAGAGCGTAGACCACTTGGCGCCCGACTTGCAGCCCTGGAAGCAGAAGCCGATCTGCTGACAGGAGCCGCGGCCGTCGCGCGGCTGCGAGTTGATCGACATGTTGCCGGTGTGGAACTTCTGGTAGCCCATCTTCGCGGCGCCGGCGGCCAGCACCTTGTAGTTGTTGTTGCCGGGCAGGCGCGGAATGCCGTTGGTGCCCGTGGTGCCCATCTTCTTTTCGGCGAGATCGTAGTAGGGGTCTAGTTCGGCGCGGGTCACGGGCCAGTCGAGCAGGTTGGCGCCCGCGACATTGCCGTAATTGGTACGCCCCTGGAATTCGTGCGGCTGGATGCGAAGCGAAGCACCCGCCCAGTGAATGGTCGAACCACCCACCGCCTTCACGATCCAGGCCGGCAGCCCGGAGAAGTCTTTCGCCACCTGCCACGTGCCGGAGGTGGTGCGGGGATCGATCCACGAGATGCGCAGGAAGTTGGCCCACTCGTCGTTCTCGAAGTCGGCGATCTCCCAGCGGTTGCCCGCTTCGAGCACGACGACGTTGATGCCCTTCTGGGCCAGCTCGTTGGCGACCGTGCCGCCACCGGCGCCGGAACCCACGACGACGACGACGCCGTCGTCGTCGAAGTTGAATTTTGTAGCCATGATGTGTCTCTCCTTGGTGTGCCTGTCGGTATCAGGGGCTTGCGAAGGACGGACCGGTCAGACCCAGTCGATGTCGTTGAAGCCGCGATTGATGTAGCCGCCGAGATGCGCCGAGGCGCCCTCGTAGCCCAGGACTTCCCACACGTCGGGATTGTTGTAGAGCCCGGCGATCATGTCGCCGCGCACCTTGCCGAAGAATGCCGAGCCTTCGATCGTCTGCAATGCAGCGACACGATCGGTCTCGCGCGGCGTTGCGGCATAGTCTTTTTTGGCGATGCGGCGCGATGCCGCGTTCAGTTCGCCCACGCCGTCGCTCATCATCTGCGCCATCGCCGGGTCCTTCAGCGCGGCAGCGTCGAACATGTCGACCACCTTCTGGTACATGGCATCGGGCACGCGGTCGTGCGGATACAGGTCACGGCACATCTGCAGCAGCGCCTTGCCGGTGGCCGCGTCGAACGCGACCAGCCCCTGGGCCCAGCCATCGCTCGACGCCGCCAGCAGGGCGCCGCCGGAAACCACGCTGGCGCCGGCCACGGCACCGGTGCGCTTGATGAACTCGCGCCGGTTCACACCCGGCGCGTCGTCGATCCTCGTCTCGTCTTTCATCGCAAGCCTCCCAGCTCGTTTGATGTCGTCATGGCGGTGCATCGCCGCACGTTGCTCGACACCCGCGGATGCGGCATCGCAACAGACCGGGCACGGCAACGTGATGACGGTAGCATCGGCTTGGCGGGGTGGGTAGTAGCCCCTTACTACAACCTTGTGGCTACACCGTATCGGGCCAGCGGAGGACGAAAAAACAGACCGGATCGGGCACGGTCAACCGAAAAAGGCAACGGATTCGTCGGGCGACGCGCGCTCGGTACGGTAGCCGTTGATGCGGTGCTCATGATCGCCGTAGCCGAGCGAGACGCCACACACCACGTGGCGACCGGCACCGAGCCCGAGCTGCGTCCGCACCACGTCGGGATACGACGCGAGCGCGGCCTGCGCGATGCTGTCGAGCCCGATCGATGCAGCGGCCAGCAGCAGGCTCATCGCATAGAAGCCGCAGTCCAGGAGTCCATAGACGCCCAGCGCGGCATCGGTGGTGATGAACGCGACGTGCGGTGCCCCGAAAAAACGGAAATTCTCGAGCGACTGTTCGCGGGCGCGATCGGGCTCGTCGCGACCGATATCGAGCGCCCGGTAGAGCTGCACGCCGCACACCTTGCGGCGGTCGCGATAGACCCCGGCGTAGCCGGGTGGAAAAGCGAAGTCGGGTCGCGCCGGCTCACCGGCAGCCGCCGCGGCAAACAGCGCCGCGCCGAGTTGCGCCAACGCAGGACCCGAGACCAGGCTGACGTGCCACGGCTGCGTGTTGCACCAGGACGGCGTCCGCCGCGCCAGCGTGAACAGGCGCTCCAGCGTTGCCCGCGGCACCGGCTGCGGCAGGTAGGCGCGGCAACTGAACCGCGTGTCGATCAGGCGTGCCAGCACCGCATCCGCGGTTACCCCGACGGCGGTGGTCACCGTGGCGGTCACCTTCCGCCCTCGCGCCGGAACTGCGGATCGACCTCGATCTGATACCCGATCGCGAGGCGGTTGGTCTGGTTGGCCAGTGCCACGATGGCGGCGAGTTCGCCGAACATCTCGTCATCCATGCCCTGCCGGCGCGCGGCTGCACCGTGGGAATGGATGCAGTACTCGCAGTTGTTGGTCATGCTGACCGCCAGGTAGATCAATTCCTTGGTGAGCGGGTCCAGGCGCGTCCCGGGGCCCATCACCGCCTTGACCTGCGCCCAGATGCGCGCGAGCGTCGGTGGGTGTGTCGCCAGTGCCTTCCAGATGTTGTTGATCCAGTCGACCTTCCGCGTCGCCATGATGTCGTCGTACACCGCCTTCACCGCCGGACTCGCGTCGGCATACTCGACCAGTTCTACCATCGCCATGCTTCTCTCCCGGGCATCGATATTGCACTGCAAACGAGGGTGGCGCCGGCATGCGTGGACACGGGTTGGCGCGAACGTCCATAATCCGGCACTTTTTTCCTCCAGTAGCATGGCATGAAATTCATCTTCGACCTGTTCCCGGTATTCGTCTTCTTCGGCGTGTATTCCCTCGCCGAGCGGGTGCCGGAAACCGCCGTTTCGCTCACCGCGAACCTGTTGGCCGCGATCGGCCTCGACAGCCACTTCGAACCCTCGCAAGGCCCCATCCTGCTGGCGACCGCGGCCGCCATCGTCGCCACCATCGGGCAGGTCCTCTACCTGATGGCCCGGCGCCGCCCGGTCGACAAGATGCTGTGGATCAGCCTCGTCATCATCGTCGTCATGGGCGGGCTCACCCTGGCGCTGCACGATTCGACGTTCATCAAGTGGAAGCCGACCGTGCTTTACTGGGTATTCGGCTCGGTCCTGCTGGTATCCGAACGGCTTCTGGGACGCAACCTGATCCGCAAGATGATGGAGGCGCAACTCACCCTGCCAGACCCGATCTGGCGTCGGATCAACCTGAGCTGGGTGGCCTTCTTCGTACTGATGGGCATGCTCAATCTGTATGTCGCCTTCAATTTTTCCGAGAGCGCCTGGGTGAAGTTCAAGCTGTTCGGCGGCATGGGGCTGATGTTCGTATTCGCGCTCGGCCAGGGGCTGCTGCTGCGGCGCTACGCCGACGACGACGGGGGAAAATGACGTGCTCTACATGATCTTCGCCGAAGACATTGCCAGCGGTTTGCCGCGACGCATGGCGGCGCGGCCGGCGCACCTTGCACATGTCGACGAACTGATCCAGTCCGGGCGGCTGATCCTGGCTGGCCCGATCCCCGGCATCGACAGCCCCGATCCCGGCCCCGCCGGCATGGTGGGCAGCCTCATCATTGCCGAGTTCGAGTCGCTGGAAGCGGCAACCGCCTGGATCAACGCGGATTCGTACGTGACCGAGGGGGTCTTCGGCAAGGTCACGGTCCGGCCCTTCAAGCAGATTTTCCCGGCGTGATGCCATGAATCTCATCGCTCTCCTGCGCGAACGCCTGGCGCCGCTCGCCCCCGAAATCCTGGACGTGACCGACGACAGCGCCGCCCATGCCGGTCACGCCGGCGCGCGTGATGGCGGCGGCCACTTCCAGGTGCTGATCGTGGCCGCAGCCTTCGCCGGCAAGGCAGGCGTGGCGCGGCATCGCCTCGTGTATGATGCCGTCCGCGATTTGATGCCGACTCGCATTCATGCGCTCGCCATCACCGCACGCACCCCCGACGAGTACCGTCGGGACATTCAGACACCGGCAACTTAGCGCGCCGCCGACGGTCCGATCTTCGCACCGATCCGCGGGCTTGCCGCCCGCAACCCCTCGCCACCTCCAGAAGGATTCGACATGCATTTCCTCAAGTCATCGGCGATCGCCCTGCTGAGCATCGGCGGCATCCTCACCCTGTCGGCGTGCAACGCCGAGGAACCCGCCAAGAATGTGGTCGTCGTCAATGGCGTGCCGATCCCGCAGGCGCGCATGGACTTCGTGGCCAGGATGCAGATGGCGCAGGGCCAGAAAGACGGCGAAGACTTCCGCAAGCAACTACGCGAGGCGCTGATCACCCGCGAGATCATCAGCCAGGAAGCCATCAAGATCGGCCTCGACAAGCGCGTGGACTACCAGACCCAGATCGACCTCGCCAGCCAGCAGGTACTGGTAGCCACCTATCTGGAGGACTACCTCAAGAACCACGAGCCTTCCGATGAAGATCTGAAGAAAGAATACGAGAAGGTCAAGACCGAGAACTTCGATCCCAACGGCAAGGAATACAAGACGCGCCACATCCTGGTCAAGAAAGAAGCCGACGCCAAGGCGGTGATGGCGATGCTCGCCAAGGGCGCCAAATTCGAAGACGTGGCCAAGAAGAAATCGGAAGATGCCGGCAGCAAGGTCAAGGGCGGCGAGCTCGACTGGACCGACGGCAGCAATCTGGCCAAGCCGTTCATCGAGGCGGTCAAGACGCTCAAGAAGGGCGAGATGACCAAGGCGCCGGTACAGACCCAATATGGCTTTCACATCATCCGGCTCGACGACCTGCGCGACCAGACGTTCCCGCCCTACGAGCAGGTCAAGGAGGAAGTCGCCAAGCAGCTCATCAGCCGGCAGCGCGACGAACTCATCGAGAGCCTGCGCAAGGCGGCCAAGGTCGAGTAAGCGGCGGTATCTCGAAAAAAGCCGATCGGCGACGTCGCTCAGCCTCCCTCACCCTCGGTCCCTCTCCC
>JANMWG010000015.1:0-1518 GCA_031393885.1 Betaproteobacteria bacterium
TGCCAGCAACATGCCGGCCCAGCGCAATCGCTTGAGGTTCATGGCTTGTATCCTTCCTTCGTCAATAGGACTTCGGCAGGCCCAGCACCTTTTCGGCGATGTAGCACAGGATCAGTTGCGGCGAGACCGGCGCGATGCGCGGCAGCATGGCTTCGCGAAAGTAGCGCTCGACGTGATACTCCTTGGCGTAGCCCATGCCGCCATGCGTGAGGATGGCGGTCTCACACGCGCGATAGCCCGCGTCGGCGCAATAGAATTTCGCCGCATTCGCTTCCGCGCCGCTGGGCTTTCCCTGGTCGTAGAGCCAGGCCGCGCGCTGGTAGAGCAGGGTGCCGGCTTCGAGGTCGATCCAGCGCTCCGCGAGCGGATGCTGCACGCCCTGGTTCTTGCCGATCGGCCGGTCGAACACGATGCGCTCGCCCGCATAGTGCGCGGCGCGGCGCAGCGCGACCCGGCCCAGGCCGATGGCTTCGGCCGCCAGCAGCACGCGCTCCGGATTCATGCCGTGCAGGATGTACTCGAAGCCGCGGCCTTCCTCGCCGATCCGGTCCTCGACCGGAATCTCCAGGTTGTCGATGAACAACTGATTCGAATCGACTGCCTTGCGGCCCAGCTTTTCTATTTCGCGCACCTCGATGCGGGCGCGGTCGAAGTCGGTATAGAACAGGCTCAGGCCCTGGGTGGGCGCGGTGCGCTCCTCGAACGGCGTGGTGCGCGCAAGCAGCAGGATCTTGTGCGCGACCTGCGCGGTCGAGATCCACACCTTCTGGCCGTTGACCACATAGCGGTCGCCCTGGCGCACCGCCGTGGTCTTGAGCTTGAGGGTGTTGAGACCGGTGTTCGGTTCGGTGACGGCGAAACAGGCCTTGTTCTCGCCCGCGATGATCGGCGGCAGCCAGCGCCGCTTCTGTTCCGGCGCGGCGAACTTCACCACCGGGTGCAGGCCGAAGACATTCATGTGGATCGCCGACGCGCCCGACATGCCGGCACCCGACCCCGACACCGTTTCCATCATCAGCGCGGCCTCGCTGATGCCCAGGCCCGCACCGCCGTACTCGGCCGGCATCGCGATGCCCAGCCAGCCAGCCTTGGCCATCGCGGCGTAGAAGTCTTCAGGAAACCCGCCTTCGCGGTCCTTGCGCAGCCAGTACTCGTCGCCGAACCCGGCGCAGATGCCTTCCACCGCGGTGCGAATCGCGATCTGGTCTTCGGTGTGTGCGAAATTCATGGGGTGTTCTTTCGTTGCTTGAACGTGTATCAGAGGGCGGGATCGAACTCAAACGGGGCGGCGTGAGCGCAAGGATATGCCGAAGCCAATGCCGGGCAGCCGCTGGCAAAAACCGTGTCTCGATCACCGAGCGATTCTTCGGGCCTTGGCGAAGACTTCCTCTGCGTCGATGGCCTGAACATCGCCACGATCATATTCCGCGAGGCGTCGATCAATTTCCTTCTCCCATGCAGCTTCGATCTCGGCGATGGGCGATTCATGCAGCGACTCTCGAAGCAAGTCGACCAGGC